>CAVDLK010000007.1:3704-19205 GCA_963609745.1 Erysipelotrichaceae bacterium
GATATATCTTTGTTAATTTTTGATTATTTATTATGCCATATAAATATATTTTTGGGTTAAAAAGTATAAGAATTGGCACACCAATATGGGTTGAATTAATGATATGAAAAATAGTCAATAAAATAGGTAAAAATATGTTAAAAATGTATTGAAAATCAATATAAAAATATTCTATAATGATAAAGCGCTTGCGAAGATATGGGAGATTGCTGGCACACCGAATACAGTGTGATAACCAGGGAACTCACATGGAGTGAGTAATACGAAAGTATTGATAGAAGTAAGGAGGAAAATTCTATGGCAAAAAACAACGTAAGAATTAAGTTAAAGGCTTACGAACACAGATCATTAGATGTAGCTACAGAGAAGATTGTTAAAGCTGCTGAAGATGGTGGTGTAAAAAAGGTCATTGGACCTATTCCGCTTCCTACTGAGAAGCAAATCGTTACTGTTTTAAGATCTGTACATGTTAATAAGGATTCTAGAGAACAGTTCGAAATCAGAACGCACAAACGTTTAATTGAAATAATTGGACCAAGTGCAAAAACAATCGACGCATTAAGTAGATTAGAATTACCTAGTGGCGTTGACATTGAAATCAAATTATAAAGAAAGGTGACATCATGAAAGGAATACTTGGAAGAAAACTTGGTATGACTCAAGTCTTCACTACTGAGGGTGTTCTAGTTCCTGTAACAGTTATTGAATGTGAACCAAATGTGGTTATGCAAGTTAAGACTGTTGAAACAGATGGCTATAACGCTGTACAACTTGGTATGGAAGAAATTAAGAAAGCGTCTAAACCAATCGAAGGCCATGCAAAGAAGGCTGGCGTAGCTCCTAGAAGATATGTTCAAGAAGTTAGAGACTGTGAACTTAATCTAGAAGTTGGAAATGAAGTAAAAGTTGATATCTTTTCCGCTGGTGACAAGGTAGATATTACCGGTACATCAAAGGGTAAAGGATATACAGGACACATCAAACGTTATCATCATCATATGATTAACGAATCGCATGGTGCTGGTCCAGTACACAGAAGTATCGGATCATTATCAACATCTGCGAGAATTGGTGGTGTTATTCCAAAGAACACACCAATGCCAGGTCATGATGGTAGTCTAACAACTACTAATCAAAACCTAGAAGTTATTAAGGTTGATGCTGATAAGAATTACATTCTTGTTAAGGGTAATGTACCTGGACCTAAACGTGGATTAGTAATGGTTAAAACAACTGTTAAGAAGATTAAACACGTTGATGGAAAACAATTATTAAGTAGAGTTGAAACAAAGGAGGCTGAATAATTATGAAGTTAGATGTAGTTGATTTAACTGGTAAAAAAGTTGGCGATATTGAGCTAAACGATGCAGTCTTCAATTGTGAAGTTAACAATCAAGCAATATTCGATGCAATATTGAGACAACAAAGTTCTTTAAGACAAGGAACTCATGATACAAAGACTAAGGCTGAAGTATCAGGTGGTGGTAAAAAGCCATTTAGACAAAAGGGTACAGGTAGAGCAAGACAAGGTTCTAGCCGTGCTGTTCAATATAGACATGGTGGTATCGCTTTTGGTCCTACACCAAGATCTCATACTTTCAAGTTAAACAGAAAAGTAAGAAGATTAGCTTTAAGATCAGGTTTAACATTGAAGGCTCAAGAAAACAACTTAATTTGTATCGATTCAATTAAGGTTGATGCAATTAAGACAAAAGATGCAGTTAAGGTATTAAATGATTTAGGTATCGATAGAAAAGCATTATTTGTAGTTGACTATGAAGAAGACTTCAATAATATGTACCTATCTATGAGAAACCTAAGCAACGTTGGTATGTGTTCAGTAGAAGGTTTAACTATCTTCGACTTACAATACGCTAACAAGTTGGTATTAACTAAGACTGCTGCTGAAAAATTAGGGGAGGTATTAGCAAATGCTTAACGCTAGAGACATTATCGTTCGTCCTCTTGTAACAGAAAAAACAATGAGTGCTCAAGACAAAAACAATACAGTTGTATTTGAAGTTAAAAAGGGCACTAATAAGATTGCAGTTAAACAAGCAATCGAAGAAATCTTCAACGTAAAGGTTGATTCAGTAAATGTTGTTAATCAAAAACCAAAAACAAAGCGTATGGGTAAATACGTTGGTAAGACTAGCAATGTTAAAAAGGCCTACATTAAATTAAAGGAAGGCTATAAGATTGATATCTTAGCAGATAAATAATCTTAAAAATATCGGAAGAAAAATGCTATTTCCGGATAAATGCATAAGGAGAAAAAAATAAATGGCTATTAAAAGTTATAAGCCTACTACTCCTGGTAGACGTGGAATGACCACTTTGACAAATGATGAAATTACAAAGTTTGTCCCTGAAAAGAGTTTAACAGTTAGAAAATATAAAACTGGTGGTCGTAACAATACAGGAAGAATTACTAGTAGACATATCGGTGGTGGACATAAGCAACTATATAGAATCATCGATTTCAAGAGAAACAAGGATGATATTCCAGCAACTGTAAAGGCAATTGAATATGATCCAAATAGAAACGCAAATATCGCTTTACTATCATATGCTGATGGTGAAAAGAGATATATCATCGCACCTAAAGGTTTAGAGATTGGTGCAACAATCGTATCTGGACCTAAAACAGATATTAAGGTTGGTAACACTTGTGAAATGAAGAATATGCCTGAAGGTACAATCATTCACAACATCGAATTAAAGCCTGGTAAGGGTGGCCAACTTGCAAGAGCTGCAGGTGCTAGTGCTCAAATCCTTGCTATAGAAGACAAATATGTAACACTAAGACTTACATCTGGTGAAATGAGAAAAATCTTATCTAATTGCCGTGCCACTGTTGGTGCTGTAGGTAATGAAGATTACTCATTAGTTAGCTGGGGTAAGGCTGGTAGAAACCGTAACAAAGGTATTAGACCTTACGTTAGAGGTTCTGCAATGAACCCTATCGATCACCCTCATGGTGGTGGTGAAGGTAAGTCTCCAGTTGGTCGTAAGTCTCCAATGACTCCTTGGGGCAAGAAGGCTATGGGTGTTAAGACTAGAAAACACAAGAACGCTTCTAATAAGCTAATTGTAAAGAGAATTAACGATAGATAGAAAGGGGAGAAATAAATGAGTAGAAGTTTGAAAAAAGGCCCATTCGTTGATGAACATCTAATGAAAAAGGTAGAAGCATTAAACGCTAGTGGCAAAAAAGAAGTTATTAAAACTTGGTCTAGAAGATCTACTATCTTCCCAGCATTCGTTGAACACACATTCGCTGTTTATAACGGCAAGGAACATGTTCCAGTATATGTTACAGAAGATATGGTAGGACATAAACTTGGTGAATTTGTCATGACTAGAAAATTTGGTGGTCATGGTTCAAAAGATAGTGATGATAAAAAGGCATAGGAGGAAATATGGCAAAGAAAAAACAAGAAGAAGTAGTAAAGAAGCCCGAACCTCGTGATGTCAAAGCTACTGCTAAGACTGTAAGAGTTACAAGCAGAAAAGCAAAATTAGTATTAGATCTAATTAGAGGTAAGGATGCAGCTGAAGCAATGGGCATGTTAAAGCTATTACCTAACAAGGCTGCTAGAGTTACTTATAAGGTAGTTAAGAGTGCTTGTGCTAATGCAACTCATAACTTCCAAATGGATGAATCAAAATTATATGTTAAAGAGTGTTATGCAAATGAGGGTATTACAATGAAGCGTTATATGCCTCGTGCAAAGGGTTCAGCATCACCTATATTAAAGAGAACTAGCCACATTACAGTAGTGGTTGCAGAAAGATAAGGGGGAGAACAATGGGTCAAAAAGTAAGTCCTGTCGGATTAAGAATTGGCGTCATCCGTGATTGGGAATCAAGATGGTACGCTGAAAAAGAATATGGCGATTTATTGTTAGAAGATGTTAAGATTCGTGAGCTAATCTTCAAAGATTGTGCTGATTGCCTTGTATCACGAGTTGAAATCGAAAGAAGCAAGAATCGTGTAAACCTTATCATTAGAACTGCTCGTCCTGGTATGTTTGTTGGCCAAGATGGTAGTAAGATTGCTGAACTAAAAAAGAAGATTGAAAAATTAAGTAAGAATAAGGAAATCAATATTAACATCGTTGATATTGCTAATCCTGATTTAGATGCTAGACTTGTTGCTTTAAAGATAGTTAAGATGCTAGAAGAAAGACAATCATTCCGTACAGCACAAAAAAGAGCTATCCAACAAACAATGAGAGCTGGTGCTAAAGGTATTAAAACTTCTATCGGTGGCCGTTTAGGCGGCGCTGATATCGCTAGAAGTGAAGGATATTCAGAGGGTTCTGTATCATTACATACTTTACGTTCTGATATCGACTATGCTTGGGAAGAAGCTATGACAGCTTATGGCAAGCTTGGTGTAAAGGTTTGGATTTGCCGTGGTGAAGTATTACCTGGTGAAATGGTTAAGGAACCTGAAAAACCAAAGATGGGCAATAGACCTTCTAGACCAAGACGTCCAAGAAATAATGAAGATGCTCCTGTAGCTGCTAAGGCTGAAGAAGTTAAAGCAGAAGCACAAGTAAAGGAGGATGGAGAATAATATGTTAATGCCAAAAAGAACAAAATATCGTCGTCCTCATCGTTTGAGTTACGAAGGTAAGTCAAAGGCTGGTACAGAAGTTGTATATGGTCAATATGGCCTAGCAGCCCTTGAAGGTGGCTACGTTTCTTCAAATCAAATTGAAGCAGCCCGTGTAGCTATCACAAGATATTTAAATAGAGGCGGTAATGTTTGGATTAAAATATTCCCTCAACTAGCAAGAACAAAGAAACCTCTAGAAGTACGTATGGGTTCTGGTAAAGGTGCACCTGAAGGTTGGGTAGCAGTAGTACAAACTGGAAGAGTTATGTTTGAAGTAGGTGGTGTTGATGAAGCATCAGCTAGAGAAGCCTTAAGACTTGGAGCAAACAAACTACCAATTAAGTCTAAATTTGTAAAGAAAGGTGAATAGTTATGAATATTAAAGAAGTAAGAGAAAAATCTTCTGATGATCTAAAAAAGACATTGGATGAATACAAAGTCGAACTATTCGACCTAAGATTCCAAAGAGCAACAGGCTCAATTGAAAATCCAATGCGTATTAGAGAAGTTAAGAAAACAATTGCTAGAATATTAACAGTATTAAAAGAAAGAGAAAGTGAAGTAAAGGAGGGTTAATAAATGGAAAGATCAAGTAGAAGAACATTAACCGGTATCGTAACTTCCGATAAGATGGATAAAACTATCGTTGTTGCCATCAATGAAAAGAAAAACCATCCTTTATATCACAAAGGAAGTAAGTTTACTAGAAAATTTAAAGCTCATGATGAAAACAATGAAGCTAAGGTTGGCGATACAGTTGAAATCATGGAAACTAGAACAATAAGTAAGGAAGTTCACTTCCGCTTAGTAAGAGTAGTTGAAAAAGCAGTAATTCTATAGGAGGCCAATATGATTAGTAATGAAGCTAGATTAAAAGTTGCTGATAACACCGGCGCAAAAGAATTACTAGTAATTCGCTGCTTAGGTGGTTCGCACAGAAAGTACTGTAACATCGGCGATGTAGTTGTATGTTCAGTAAAAGATGCAACTCCAGGTGGAGCTGCAAAGAAGGGTCAAGTAGTTAAGGCAGTTATTGTTAGAACTAAATATGGTCTAAGAAGAGATAATGGTTCTTATATCAAATTTGATGATAATGCTGCAGTAATTATTAAGGATGACAAATCTCCACTAGGAACTCGTATCTTTGGTCCAGTGGCAAGAGAACTTCGTGATAAAGACTATATGAAAATCGTGTCTTTAGCACCAGAAGTATTATAGGAAGGAGAAGCTATGAAAATTAAAAAGGGTGACAAAGTTAAAGTTATCGCTGGTGATGACAAAGGCGTTGTAGCAGAAGTTGTAGCAGCACTTCCTAAATCAAATAGAGTTATCGTTGAAGGCGTTAATATTAGAAAGAAACATGCTAAACCATCTAATGAAAATCCTGATGGCGGCATCGTTAATAAGGAAATGCCAATCAATGTATCAAATGTTAAATTAGCTGAAACTAAAAAAGAAAAGAAAGCTAAAAAGAGTGTAAAGGGGGCTAAGAAATAATGAACCGTTTACAAGAAAAATATATTAATGAAGTTAGACCTGCATTAATTAAAAAGCATCAATATACTTCTTCTATGGAGTGTCCTAAAGTAGCAAAAATCGTTATCAATATGGGTATCGGTGTTGCTGTTAGTGAACCTAAACAATTAGAAGATGCAGTTGCTGAATTAACAGCAATCGCTGGTCAAAAACCAGTTATCACAAAGGCAAAGAAATCTATCGCTAACTTTAAGTTAAGAGAAAACACACCAATTGGTTGTAAGGTTACTTTAAGAGGCGAAAAGATGTATGACTTCTTAGATAAGTTAGTTAATATCTCTTTACCAAGAGTTAGAGACTTCAGAGGCGTAAGCAAGACTGCTTTCGATGGTAGAGGTAACTATACTTTAGGTATTAAGGAACAAATTATCTTCCCTGAAATCGAATACGATAAGGTAAATAAGATTCATGGTATGGATATTGTTATCGTTACAACTGCTAAGAATAACGAAGAAGCCAAAGATTTATTAGAAGGTCTTGGCATGCCATTTGTTAAGTAAAGGAGAGAATTATGGCAAAGACATCATTAAAAGTTAAAGCTTCACGTCCTGCTAAGTTCTCTACTAGAGCTTATACAAGATGTGAAAGATGTGGAAGACCACATTCAGTATTAAGAAAATATAAACTATGCAGAATTTGCTTTAGAGAATTAGCTTATAAGGGCCAAATTCCTGGAGTAAAGAAGGCTAGCTGGTAAAGGAGGGTAATTAAATATGGCTATGACAGATCCTATTGCTGATATGCTTACTAGAATCAGAAACGGCTTAGGTGCACAACACGAAACAGTTGAAGTACCTGCAAGCAAGATTAAGATTGAAATTGCCCGTATCCTTAAACAAGAAGGCTATATCACAGACTATACAGTTACTGGTGATACTGCAAAGGAAAAGGTAATTACAATTGAATTAAAATATGGACCAGAAAAACAAAAAGTTATTACTGGTTTAAAAAGAATCTCAAAACCTGGCTTAAGAGTTTATGCAAAGGGTAACGATGTTCCTAGAGTATTAAATGGTTTAGGTATTGCGATTATCTCTACATCAAAAGGCTTAATGACTGACCGCGATGCAAGAAAAGCTAATCTTGGTGGCGAAGTTGTTGCCTATGTTTGGTAATTAAATATAAGGAGAATAAAATGTCACGTATCGGGAATAAAACGATTACCATTCCTGCTGGTGTTGAAATTAATGTCAACGGGAATGAGGTGACAGTCAAAGGTCCTAAGGGAACTTTAACTCGTCAATTTAGTCCACTTATTCAAATTAAAGTGGAAGATGGAAAAGTAAATTGTGTTAGAGCTAATGATTTAAAGCAAACTAAACAATTACATGGAACTACAAGAGCACTATTACATAATATGATTGTTGGTGTTAATGAAGGTTTCAAAAAAGAATTAGAGATTCAAGGTATTGGTTATAAAGCTGCTTTACAAGGCAAAGTGTTATCATTAACACTTGGTTATTCACATACTATTGATTATGAAATTGAAGATGGTATAACTTGTGAAGTTGCAAATCCTCAATCAATTGTTATATCAGGTATTGATAAACAAAGAGTTGGTGAAGTTGCTGCAGCAATTAGAGCTTATCGTAAGCCTGAACCATATAAAGGTAAAGGTATTAGATATAAAGGCGAACATGTTGCTCATAAAGAAGGCAAGACTGCCGCAAGTGCATAATAGTGGGAAAGGAGAGATAAAATGTATTCTAAACTTGATAAAAACAAAACTCGTCAAAGAAGACATGAACGTATTAGAAATAAGATTTCTGGTACTGAAACTTGCCCACGTTTAAGTGTTTTCCGTTCTAATGGCAACATTTATGCGCAAATCATTGACGATACAAAAGGTAACACTTTAGTGTCTTGTTCATCAATTGAACTAAAATTAGCTAATGGCGGTAATGTAGAAGCTGCTAAGCAAGTTGGTACTAAATTAGCTGAACTTGCCCTAGCTAAGAATATTGAAAACGTAGTATTTGACCGTGGTGGTTATATCTATCATGGTAGAGTAAAAGCATTAGCTGATGCAGCTAGAGAAGCTGGACTTAAGTTCTAAGGAGTTATTAAATGGAAAATACAAATAGAGATAACAAAAAAGAATTTAAAGGAAGACCTAATAGAAGATTTGAAAAGGCTCCAAAAGAATTTGATACTAGAGTAGTTCAAATCAATCGTATTTCTAAGACTGTTAAAGGTGGTCGTAGAATGAGATTCTCTGCTATCGTTGTTTGTGGCGATAAGAAGGGTAGAGTAGGTTATGGCCTAGGTAAGGCTAATGAAGTTCCAGATGCAATTAGAAAAGCTGAAGAAGCTGCTAAGAAAAATGTAACAAGAGTTTCACTAATCGATGGTTATAGAACTATCCCACATGAAACTATTGGTAAATTCGGTGCTGGTGAAGTAGTACTTCGTCCTGCAGCTGAAGGTACTGGTATCGTTGCTGGTGGTGTTGTACGTGCTATCCTAGAACTTGCTGGTGCTACTGATGTCATCACAAAGTGCGTTGGTTCACGTACTCCAATCAACCAAGTTCACGCTACTATGAAAGCATTAAGAGAATTAAAGACTGTTAATTCCGTTGCTAAGTTACGTGGATTAAAGGTTGAAGAAATTAGATAGGAGGATGCCTTATGAAACTAGAAGAAATGAAATTTAATCCTGGTGCTAGAAGCACAAGAAAAAGATTAGGTAGAGGTCAAGGTTCAGGTCAAGGCAAGACTGCTGGTAAGGGCCATAAGGGTCAAAACGCTAGATCTGGTGGTGGTGTTGCAATCGGATTTGAAGGTGGCCAAACTCCAATTTATAAGACTCTTCCAAAAAGAGGTTTCACAAATTGCAATCGTTTGGAATATGCAATTGTAAATCTATCAGACTTAAATAAGTTTGAAGATGGTGCAACAGTTAACTTTGAAATATTAAAGCAAGCTGGTATTGTTAAAAAACAATTAAGCGGCTTAAAAGTATTAGGAAATGGTACTTTAGAAAAGAAAGTTAATGTTACATGCAATAAAATTTCTAAGTCTGCTCAGGCAGCTATTGAAAAGGCAGGCGGAACAGTTGAGGTAATCTAATGTTCAAAACATTTATAGATTTCTTCAAAAATAAAGACGTACGTAAGAGAATCTTATTTACATTACTTGTATTATTTGTATATAGATTAGGTTCAGCATTGACTGCGCCTGGTATAAATTCAACAGTAATTAAATTAAGCGCTAACTCAATCCTAGGTATGATGAATATCTTAGGCGGTGGTTCTATTGAACAAATGTCTATCTTCTCCCTAGGTGTAGGTCCATATATCAATGCTTCAATTATTATTGAACTACTTGCTATGGACATCATTCCTGCCCTTGCTGAAATGGCAAAGTCTGGTAAAAAGGGTCGTGCGCAAATGGATCGTATCACTAGATACGTCGGTGTAGCAATGGGTCTAGTTCAGGGTTACTTCATTGTTCAATATTTATCAAACCAATATGGTATGGTAGATAATCCTGGCTTTGCTTCATATGCTTATATTGCTGTTATATTTACTGCTGGTTCAATGTTCCTATTGTGGCTTGCAGACAAAATTACTCAATACGGTATTGGCAATGGTACATCAATGATTATCTTTGCTGGTATCGTAGCTGATATGCCTAATACTTGGAAGACAGTATACAATACCTTCTTAGGTGCTGATGCTACAAGTAAATTAGGCGTTGGTGGTTTTATCGCTTATTGCGTTATGTATGTCGCAATTATTGTCTTAGTTGTCTTAATGCAACTTGCTGAAAGAAGAATTCCAATTCAACAATCTTCTTCAAGAGCATTAAATAAGACAAAGGGTGATTTAAATCACATTCCACTAAAGATTAACTCAGCATCTGTAGTACCAGTAATCTTCGCTTCAGCTTTAATTCAAGGACCACAAATTATTGCTTCTTGGATTAATACCGATGCTTATAATTGGTTAGCGAAGGTTTGTGACTTCTCTAGTCCATGGTTTTTATGTTTCTATGCTTTGTTAATAATATTGTTTACATTCTTCTATACAAATCTAACTATCGATCCGCAAAAGATGGCAGATGATTTATCTAAGAATGGACAATATATTCCTGGTGTTAGACCAGGTAGTGAAACTAAGAATTATGTTTCTAAAGTATTAAATAGAATTACAGTTCTTGGTTCATTATTACTTACTTTCATTGCTATTTTGCCATATGTAATATCTCAAATTACAGGTCTTAGCCAAACTGCTGCAGTAGGTGGTACTGGTATAATCATCGTAGTTGGTATTGCTATGGATACAATTAAACAAATGAAAGGTATGTTGACAAACAAACAATACAAATCTTTCGTTGGAAAGTAAGGAGGTAACATGAATCTTCTAATCATTGGGGCTCCCGGAGCTGGTAAAGGTACTGTATCAGAGTCATTAATTAATGATTATAATATCAGTCATATCTCTACTGGTGATATATTAAGGAATGCTATTAAAAATAGTACTCCTGTTGGTTTAAAAGCTAAAGAATATATGGATAAGGGGCACTTAGTTCCTGATGAAATTATTCATAATCTCATTATTGAAAGACTTTCTCAAGATGGTGTATCAAAGGGTTTCCTATTTGATGGTTATCCTAGAACATTAAATCAGGCAATTGATTTATCTAATATATTACAAGAATTAAATATGAAAATTGATTGTGTAATTAATTTAGATATCAAAGATGAGGAATTAATAAAGAGAATAACAGGTAGAAGATTATGTCCTAAATGTGGTGAAATTTACAACATTTATTACTCACCTACCAAAAAGGAAGGTATATGTGATAAATGTGCTAGTGAATTAATCACGAGAAAAGATGATAATCTCGAGTCACTAGTTACTAGACTTGAAGAATATCATAAGAATACTCAACCATTAATTGAGTATTATCAGAAGATGGATTTAGTTAAACATATATGTGCATCTCAATCTATTGATGATGTATATCATGATGTAACAACTATCTTAGAAGGTTTAAAATGATCAGTCTAAAATCACAAAGAGAAATTGAATTAATGGATATAGCAGGTAGTATAGTTGCTAGAGTCCATAAAAAGATGGCAGAGGTCGTTAAGCCTGGCGTCTCAACCCTTGAATTAAATAGGATTGCGGAACAGGTAATTCAAGAAAATGGCGCAACACCTTCATTTAAGAATTATCAAGGATTTCCATGTGCAGTATGTACATCAATAAATGATATGCTTGTACATGGAATTCCTGATCATACAATTCTTAAAGATGGTGATATCATTACCATTGATGTTGGTGCTTGTTATAAGGGCTACCACGGTGATTCGGCTTGGACATATAAAGTTGGTAACGTAACTGATGAAAAAGTATTAAAATTATTAGAGGTTACAGAACAAAGTTTATATGAAGGTTTAAAACAAGCAAAGGTTGGAAATCATATTGGCGATATATCTAATGCAATTCAAAAATATGTCGAATCATTTGGTTTCTCACTTCCAGAAGAATATACCGGTCATGGTATTGGTAGAAGTGTTCATGAAGATCCATATGTACCAAATGTTGGTAAGGCTGGCACAGGTCCTTTAATTAAAAAAGGTATGTGTATAGCAATAGAACCAATGGTATTTATGGGAAGCAGCAAGTGTTATACTTTGAGTGATGGTTGGGGAGTTAAATCCTATGACCATTCATGGGCTGCACATTATGAACATAGTATTGCTATAACTGATGATGGCTTTAAGATTTTAACCAAGGAGGATTAATTATTTGGCAAAACAAGATGTCATCGAAATTGAAGGTTTGGTTACAGATACATTACCAAATGCTCAATTTAAGGTGAAGCTTCAAAACGGTCATGAGATTCTCGCTCACGTTTCTGGCAAAATCCGTATGCATTACATTCGCATTTTACCAGGTGATAAAGTGACTGTTGAAATTTCACCCTATGATTTAACACGTGGGCGTATAACATTTAGACATAAATAGTCTAGGAGGGAAAACATGAAAGTAAGACCATCTGTAAAACCTATGTGCGATAAGTGCCGTGTTATTAAGCGTCATGGTCGCGTTATGGTTATTTGTGAAAACCCTAAACACAAACAAAGACAAGGATAAAAGGGAGGAATAATATATGGCACGTTTTGCGGGAGTCGACATCCCTAATAATAAGTGTGTTGGTGTCGCTCTAACATATATCTATGGCGTAGGCGCTACTACTGCCAAAAAGATTTTAAGTGAAAATGGTATTGATGAATCTATTCGTGTTAAGAATTTAACAGATGAACAAGAACAAAAGATTCGTAAGGCATTAGATGCTTATAAACTTGAAGGTGATCTAAGAAGAGAAAACCAATTAAATATTAAACGTTTAATGGAAATTGGCTGCTATAGAGGAATCCGTCATAGAAAAGGATTACCTGTAAGAGGTCAAAGAACTAAAACAAATGCACGTACACGCAAAGGACCACGTCGTACTGTTGCCAATAAGAAGAAATAGGAGGAATGATCAATGGCACAAAAAGCTAAAGTTACACGTAAGAAACGTGTTAAGAAGAATATTGCTAGTGGCATTGCACATGTTCACTCAACATTCAACAATACAATCGTTACTATCTCTGATGAAAGTGGAAACGTTGTTTCGTGGTCAGCTGCTGGTGTATTAGGTTATAAGGGTTCTAGAAAATCTACACCATATGCTGCACAAATGGTTGCTGAAGCTGCTGCTAAGGCTGCTATAGACCATGGTATGAAGAAGATTCAATGTGAAGTTAAAGGACCAGGCCCAGGTAGAGAAGCTGCTGTTAGAGCTCTTGCAACTGCTGGTTTAGATATCACATCTATCAACGACGTTACACCAGTTCCACATAACGGTTGTCGTCCACCAAAGAAGCCTAGAGGCTAAGGAGGAAACATATGAACAAATTTGAGCGTCCTAAATTTAAAGTTAGTGAATATGTTGAATCAGAAAACTATGGCAAATTTGTCATATCTCCACTTGAAAGAGGCTTTGGTACAACATTAGGCAACGCTTTAAGAAGAACGTTATTATCATCACTACCTGGTGGTGGTATCTACTCTATTAAGATTGATGGTGTATTCCATGAATTCTCATCAATTAAGGGAGTTAAAGAAGATGTTACTTTAATTGTATTAAACATAAAGAATTTAATTCTTAAGGTTAGTGATGATGACATCTATACATTAAGAATTAATGCAAAGGGACCTTGCACAGTAAAGGCTGAAGATATTATCTGCCCTGCTGGTGTTGAAATCTTAAATCCAGAACTAGAGATTGCACATCTAGATGTAGATGGCCAATTAGATATGGAATTAATGGCTAGACAAGGTAGAGGTTATGTTTCAGCAAATGAAAACAAACTATTATACCAAGGTTCTTCACAAGGTATTGGTACAATTTATACTGATGCATTGTATTCTCCAATAATTAAGGCTAACTTTGCAGTTGAACCAACACGTGTTGGTCAATCAACAAAGTTTGATGAATTAACTATTGAAATCTGGACTAATGGTGCTATTAATCCAAAAGAATCAATTGCTTATGCAAGTAAGATATTAATTTCTCACTTAGAACTATTAACATCAGTTGATACTGAAGTGAGCGAACTTGAATCACTAATGAAAGACCATTCAGCTGATAGTGATGGCAAGAAGATTAATATTTCAATTGATGATTTAGACTTGACTGTAAGATCATATAACTGTTTAAAGAGAGCAGGTATAGCTACAGTACAAGATTTATGTGAAAAAACAGAAGATGAAATGAGCAGAGTTAGAAATTTAGGTAAGAAGTCTTTAAAGGAAGTTAAAGAAAAATTAGCTGAAATGAATCTAACATTTGCGCACAATGATTAAGGAGGAGGAAGATTATGTGGAATCGTAAATTAGGCCGTACAGCTGAACATAGAGTTGATCTTCTTAGGACTATGGCTACTGACTTGATTCTTAAGGGTAAAATTGAAACAACAGAAATGAAAGCCAAAGAATTAAGAAGTGTTGTAGATGAATTAATCACTATCGCAAAGAAGAACACTCTTGCTTCTAGAAGACAAGCCATCAGTTACTTAAGAGATGTTAAGACTAAAGATGGTAAAACTGCTGTACAAGTATTATTTGATGAAGTTGCACCTAAGTATGCTGACAGAAACGGTGGTTACACTAGAGTTACTAAGACTGGTGTAAGAAAAGGTGATGCAGCACCTATGGCAACTATCGAATTAGTATAGTAAATAACAATTTAAGAAATTGAAAAGGAGATGACTACTTAGCCATCTCCTTTTTGCATTCAGGACAAATACCTTCAAATATTAAACGATGTTGAATGATATCAAAGCCTGATTCATTCATTGTTTCCTCATCTAAATATTTTTTATATGGATAAGGCGCATCAATTACTTTCTTACATTTGATGCAATAGATATGATAATGAGGATCTACTCTTAAATCATAACGATCAGCACCAGGTACTCGTACATGATATATTGTTCCATCTTCAGATAAATTATTTAAATTTCGATATACAGTTCCATGACTTACTCTACTATCTTTTAAATGAACATCTTCGTATATTTGTTCAGCAGTAGGATGGTCTAGATGAGACTTTACAGTCTCAAGTACTAAACGTCTTTGTTTGGTATCTCTTATCATTTTCGTTTTTTGATTTCTATTTTAATAATTATCCGCATGAACTTCAAAATAGCTTTGTGGATGCATGCATACTGGACAAACATTAGGAGCATTCTTACCTACAATAATATGACCACAGTTTCTGCATTCCCAAATTTTAACCTCGCTTTTAGCGAATACTTCTGCTGTTTCAACATTATGTAATAATGCACGGTAACGTTCTTCGTGATGTTTTTCGATTGCACCAACCATACGGAATCGAGCAGCTAATTCTGGGAAACCTTCTTTCTGGGCTGTTTTCGCAAAATCTTCATACATATCAGTCCATTCATAGTTTTCACCTTCTGCAGCAGCTAATAAGTTTTCAGCAGTATCACCAATACCATTTAATTCCTTAAACCATAGTTTTGCGTGTTCTTTTTCATTTTCAGCAGTTTTTAAAAATAATTCAGCAATTTGTTCGAAACCTTGTTTTTTAGCAACCGAAGCAAAATAAGTATATTTATTTCTTGCTTGTGATTCACCAGCAAACGCTTCTAAAAGATTCTTCTCAGTTTGTGTGCCTTGATATTTGTTATTTGTTGACATATTATTTTTCTCCTTTTCTTTTTAGGAATAATTCCTAATAAAATTATATGTATAGCAAAAATAGGTGTCAAGAAGAATATATACATTTATATAATTTTGATTTATAATTATA
>CAVDLK010000008.1:0-14574 GCA_963609745.1 Erysipelotrichaceae bacterium
ACAATAAAGATAGAATATACACATTTATAGGTAAAAACATTTATAGGTAATGAAGACCTTGCACCTGTTCAGTATAATGCTTATGTCTTTAAATGGTGGGATAAAGTAAATGGCAATACTTATTCATCAGCTTCACTTGTTGGAAGCAATGGGAAAGAATTATTAAAATGTTTTGGATATGGTCATAATAATCTACATGAGTTAGAGCACTTTATTAGCGATGAAACAAAAGATAACTATTTTATAATTAACAAGTGCCGCAACGAGTGGACAACCAAAGCAAATTGCAAAAATTACAGATATTAATTAACCGAAGCACCAGGAAATGGTGCTTTTATTTTGAATTATTTTTTTACTTTTTTGTGTATATCGTCCACACATAAAGCGCGCGCCTCCTTATACATAATCTACTATTTAGGTATGTATAGAGGGGGTAATGTACAAAGATATAATAGAAATACCCCTAAATTTCCTAAAAAAATAAAACGAAACTAATTTATCAAAAATAAAATAACAAAAAATAAAAAAAGTCAACAAAAAACAAAAATATATGTTATAATAAGGGGTGAAGAGGGAGGTAGAGGCGCATATGGATGAGAAGAAGTTAAAAGAGTTAATACTCGAGGGGAAGAGTTATGAAGAGATAAGTGCGATGTTAAAGGTACCGATTTTAGACATAATATTCAAAGCGAAGGAATTAGAATTAGATGTAATAAAGAATGCGATAATGGAGCAAACATTATATAAGAGAGCGAAAGGGTATTATGCGGTAGAGGAGACAATCGTAGAGAATGACGATGGAAGCAAGCAGAAGAGGACAACAAAAAAGCCGATACTACCTAACGAGAAGAGTTTAGAGTTATGGTTAACTAACAGGGCGAGTGGACGATGGAGAGTAACACCGAGTGATAGTGAGAACGTAGAGAATGGGCTTAATAGGATAGCGGAAGCGTTAGAGAAGACTTATCTAGAGGAAGACGATGCTACCGACAGCTAAGCAAGGGGCGGCGATAGGTAGTTTCTTTTATAAGGACTATAAGATAAGGAATCACATAAACATAATGACAGGAGCGGTAAGAAGTGGGAAGACTGTATGCTTGTTATTTGCGATGCCATTAATAATAAAAGTACATTGGAATGAGAACATACTAATAAGTGCAAAGACGCTTAATAACGTAGAGAGTAACTTATTAGAGCCGTTACGTAACATATATGGTAAAGAGTACATTGGGTACATAGTCAACAAATGTACAGTCACAATATTTGGGAAGAGATGTGATGTGATACCATTTAACAACGAGTTAGCGGTAGGGAAATTACAAGGAAGGTCGTTCGGGTGTGCGATATGTGATGAGATAGTGCTAGCGCCGCAAAGTTTCTTTAATATGTTAATATCGAGACTAGATAAGGAAGATTTTCAATTATTTGCTACATGTAACCCGTCATCACCTAATCACTATATAAAGCAATACATAGACAATGCGAGGGTAAGTAAGAATGTGATACATTGGACTATACAAGACAATCCCACATTGCCAAAGGATGTCGTGGACAATCTAATAAATTCATATAAAGACAGTCCGGTATTTTATAAGCGCTTCATATTAGGAGAGTGGTGTAATGCCGAGGGGTTAGCGGCATTTAATTTTGATAGGAAAGTACACACAATAAGCGCTGACGAGATAGATTACAACAAAGCGATATGCAAGTCGGTCAGTTTAGTAATAGGGATAGACCCTGCGACAATGAACGACAAAACTGGAGTAGTACCGGTATTATTTATGCGAGAGAGTGAGAGTGAGTACTCACACATAGTATTAGATAGAATGGTACACAATCCAAAGACAAGTAAGCAACTAAGTAATATACAGCAGATAGAGTTATTAAGTTTACACATAAGGAGACTATTTAGTGACGAGTATATGGAGGGGTTGCTTAAAAAGTGTTATTCATTAGAGAAGATAATGGTAGTAGACTGTGCAGCGAGTGATATGGTATTACAACTAAGGAATAAATTCGAGCCACTCGGATGGACAATAATATCGTTCACAAAGAAAGACACAAGGAAGACAATGGACATAATGAATAACATATTCATAAAAAATCTAGCGACAATCGTAAAGAGTGGAAGTGCTGGAGACTGGGACTATACAAATAGAGAGTATAGTGGGCACGACTACTTAGTAGAAGAGTTAGAGAGTGTCAAGACAATGGAAGACAAGACTGGAAGAGGAAGATACATGCTAGATCCACGAGACCCTAATGACGTTTTTGATGGATATAGATATGCAATTGCATACTTCTACAATGTCGATGACTTAACGGAGGAATAAAAGGAAGATGGAAAACTGGGAAGAAGAGTTAATCAAAGAAGAGTTACAAAATGACGTGGAGTACAAAAAGAAGATGGAAAAAGGAAGATACTTCATTTGTGCTGAGCATTTAAAGGTATGGAAAGCGGAACATCCAAACGCAACAAGGAAAGAGACACAGGACGAGATGAGCAAATTCATTAAAAATTTACCTAATGAGTATACAATGTTCATACGTTCACACAACAATTTGCAAGGGATGTTATTCAATAGACTAGCAGCTATTGAGCAATTACTAACACAACTATTAAATGTAGAGCAAATAGTACACGAAGAGAAGATACAAAAATTTTATGAGGAACAAGTAAAGAAAATCAAAAAGGAGGGATAATACATGGCGGTAATTGAGGCAGTAAATAGGGCATTTGATACTTATTACAATTATTCAAGTAATGATGCGTTTTATTGTTTAGCAAATCCGTATGAATACCACTATTATTTTAATCAGGTAAGATTATGGGATAAATGGTTGCAAGGGAAAATCGAACACATACACAATTATGCTAATGGTATTTTGCCGACACGACTAGGTAATTCAATTAGTGAGAAGTTATCAGACTTAATTAATGGTGATGGGATAAGTTATAGAAGTGTAGTTGACAAAGAGAAAAAGAGTGGGCTTGCATTTATGACTGACAATTATGAGATAAAGCATAAATTAAGTAGAGTAGTCAAACAAGCGATAAGATTTAGTTGTGACTTAGGTAACTCACTAATAAGAGTTAATGCTGACGGCGACGGCGAGTTATGGTGTGATGCAGTAGCAGGGAATAGGTTCTTTGTAAACTTAGATAGTAAAGGTAATGTAGTAAAGAGTATAGTATATATTAATATACTTACAACTGGAGCTAACAATGACTATCAAAATCAAAGTTATGGATTAGTAGAGGAGAGATATTATAACAACGCTGGAAAGCCTTGTATTCAATACAAGATTTATAGACTTGCGAATGTATCTGCGGTATTTACTCCACCTTCAACATATTTTAGTTTTGAAGAATTGCCACACTCGATACAAAAGCAAATGTCAACATATTATAAGGCAACAATACTTAACAACGAGCAAGAGTTACCATTAAGAGACTTAGGGGTTTACTTAATTAAACATACTGAGAATGTAACATCAATACCTAATTTACAATTAGGTGAGAGTTGTCTAGCAAATATTATGACATTTTTAACAACTTATGATTATGTATGTTCTAGTATATTTACCGAGTTATATTTAGGTAGAGCTAGGGCATTAATACCTGCTACAATGGCAAAAGGTAATAATCAAGGTGGATGGTTTAATGAGTTAGATAGTGCATTTTATGAGAAACTACCACAAACGAGTGATAAAGACCAACATCCTACCTTTATGCAACCACTCATAAGGAGCAAAGAATTAATTGAGTTAAAAGAGGATTGCAAAAAGAGTATTGCAGCACAATTAGGAATATCAGTTACATCATTATTCAGTGACTTACAAAGTAGTGGTGAGCGAGTAACGGCTACACAGGTAGCAAGTAGTGAGAGTAATACAATTGCATTTTGCACTAGTAAGAGACAAATAGCATTACCAGAGATTAATAAATTAATACGTACAATATTAGATTATTACAATTATACTGACGAGGTAGAAGCAGTATTTAGTGACGTTAAGACATCTAATGAAAGTATTAAGGTACAAAATATTGTAGCATTACAAAATGTAAGAATGGAAAGTAAATTACAAGCATTAAGAGATTTACATCCTAACTGGACTGAAGACCAGATTAAGCAAGAATACGAATTACTTAAAGAAGATTTCAAAGACGACGATGATATTTTGCCAAATAGATATGGAAAAGCGGCTGAAGTCGACCGAGTAAATCAAAGTATTGCTGCAAAGGAACAAAATCAAAAATAGATATTTTACAATATTTAAAAAATATTGTATTATATAGGTAGTAGGAGTGGGAGATTTAAAGGTATCTCCACCTCTTATTACTAAGGAATTAATAGTGATAAGTGAGTAATTTAAAGGCATTATTACCTTATTACGATTACATCTAATCGAAGGAGGAAAGAAAAAAGGATATGGGATTAGAAGACAAAAAAGTTCAAGAATTCTACGAGAGTTTTTCAAAATTCACACCGGAAGAGAAGTTATCAGTTTTGAAAGACCTCACAAACCCAAATTTAGTTGTTGAAGAAAAGCCAGTAGAGGAAGCACCTGCTCCAGCACCTGCTCCAGCACCTGTAGTTGATACTTCAAATATTGATGAATACAGAAAGAAAATTGAAGAATTAACGAAGCAAGTTGAAGAATTAACAAAGCAAAAGCAACAATTTGGGCAATCACAAAGTGGAGTAAATCCACAACCACAAGTCGCAGAGACATACGATGACGTGGTAAAAAAATATTACACTAACAAATAACTAAAAGGAGGAAAAAATTAGATGGGTTATTCAGTAGTAAATGGCGCAGCTCTTATTGAGTTAGCAAGTTTAAGATTACGTGATACACTTGTACAAGGTGTATTACCAATTGAGGGAAGAGGTTTCGACCCTAGATGGTTAACTGACTATAATGGTGCATCAGTTGACATCGCATTACCAAAAATTACAGGAAAGGGTGGACGTATGATTGGCGCAACAGTCAATGGTGGCTTTATGAATAGCAATTACGCATCACTCGATTCAACAGTTACATCATTACCATTATCATTTGTTTATGACGAACCAAAGATTATTGCACAAAATGTCATTAATCAAACATCACCTGAATTATTAACAAAAGAAATTGATAATATGGTTAAAGCAGCAGATAGAATGATTAATACAGCATACGTTTCAACATTATTAGCAAACGTACTTAATAAAGGTATTAAAGCAACATCAAGTGGTGGCACAGTATCATATACAAAAGATACAAATTACATCACATCAATTACAGCTGATACAGCAGCAGGTGCTCTTGACGCATTATTTGCAGCAGGTGCAAACTTAGATGCTGGCGATTCAGCAAATGGTTTTGATTACTTTGATAAACAAGCACGTCAATTATTTGTTAAATCTGCATATAAAGCAAAATTAATGGGTAATAGTGGTGTATTTGTTGGAAACTATTTAGGACAACAAATGCTCGCAAACGGCGCATTATCACCTGAAGCACAAGTCGCAATGAAACGTGGCTATGTTGGTGAAGTTGACGGTGCAGCTTGTACATTAGCAGATTCAGTCTTTGGATTTGCTAAAGAATGGTTAAGAAAGACAACAATTTCAGACAACACATCAACAGAAATTGGTAATTCATTCTCACACATTGCTGGTTTATTAGTAGCTGGTGAAGGTGTAGTTGGTGCAATTGATCGTAGAAGTGAAGTCAAAGTTGTTGATGCACGTGGCGGTCAAGGTTACGAATTACAACCATTAGTCCGTTGTGGTTTCGCTTTATTCTCAGATAAAGCAGTACAATTAATTGAAGACAAAACAGGTATTACAGCAACTGACTTTATTACAGCAACAGGTTCAGGCAATGTTGCAACAGTAACAGTCAAGACATCGGTATTACCATTAGCAAACCGCAATTAATTATTAAAGCACTTATAAGGAGTGGTAGGTAGTATACAATCTACCACCACTCTATTTTTATTAAATAAGGAGGTAAAAGGTAAATGACTTATTTAGGAATGATATACGATACAAATACACATAGGTGGTATTTAGACAAGAGTTATATTTTAACACAAATAGGGTATGATTTAGATACAATAGTAAAAGATATAAATATACCAAACTCACAAACAGCGGTAACATATTTTTTAAATAATATAAGTGAGCAAATATATGAATACGTATACAAGCACAATCAAAGACAAAGAGCATATTTAGAATATTTAATGGCAACTGACGACGACGCACGATACAACATAAGGGAAGCAATGATGCGTCAATTAAGATACATTATACGCAATGGTAAGATAGACGAAATGGTAGGTGTCAATATGACATATACAACAAACAAGTCATTTTTACCACTAGAAGAAGTAAGAGGCGAAAGGGCATTACATCCTGACGCAGTAAATATTTTAAACTCACCATTACAAAGCACAGGGCTAGCATTAACATATAGAGGTTATTACAACATACCAAATTTCAATTATAGAGTGGGGTATTAATAAATGTTTGATGTATATGCGCCAAGAACAAGTTATTCATTTAGGGGTAAAGCGTTAAACAAAAATAACCTCTTTATAAAAGGAGTAAAGAATGCTAATTTTAAAGCAAGTAATGGCTATGAGTTTGATTTTAAGATTAATGATGTAGAAGTAGGGGATGTGAAGCAACCACTACAAAATATGCTAGTATATAGTGATATATTTGAAATTATTACTCGTGAGCAGAATGATTTATTTAAGGTAGGAAATTATATATTATTTGACAATGAATTATATATAATAAAAAGAGTTTCAGTCGCACATAGTCCAATGCAATATGTATATTACAATCTCAATCGTAGTATATATGATACAACAAAAATGACAATTGAAAAGGTACAACAATGATAAATAGTTTATATGAGAGATTTTCAAATATACTAGCATTGCACAATCCTAATTATATTGCGATAGTAGACTATGAGGAAAGAGACAATTATTTAGAAGTAAGAATGAGTGCTATAGATGCTAATGGCAACGAAATGAGTGAGGAAGATTTTGATATGCTTATACCACTTATAAACGATGCAATAGAAGAAATAGTAGAAGAAGAAGGAATGGTGATGGAATGTGAAAATGAATAATTTCATAAACTACATACAAACGTTAATTGACGCATGTAAAACAAGTGAATTAGAATATAATATATATTCGCAAACAAAGAGCGATACATTTAAGACATTAGATATGTCAAAAATCAATGGTATTGCTAGAGTAACAAGTGGTGATTATACAGATGTAAGTGGTTTAGTTGAAGCAAATTATGCTATTAAATTATCGTTTAATGTACCAAGTGTAGAAGATGTATTAAATTCAGTTTTAAACGACTTAGAGTTATTACAAAAATATGTTATCGGTAAAGTATTTCAAAACTCAGTAATTGCTAATAGTAATGACGAAACAGGTTCTTCAGCATTTAGCATTAATGCACCTGTTACATACGCATATAACAATGGTACAATGGGTGAATGCTTTAGAATAGACTTATATGTATATGTTGACTATAATGCGTCATTATTACTTGCAAATGACGTAAAATATTATATAGAGGCTGGAGTAGATGAGAACAATGACCCAACATACGAAGAAATAATTGCGTATGGAGTTGTAGAGGGTGTAAGTGTTAATTTAGATAGTACTAATCCAGAGAGCGAGCAAGGGGAAATAATAAGTCATCCACAAAGTTATGGACGTTCTATTACATTAACAGGACCGGTAATTATTAATAGTTTTATAAAAAATAATATATTAGACCATAGGTTTGACAAAAACTTCAATGTAGAGAATAGATATAATATACAAGTATATGAGGGGAACACATACATAGGGACATATAGTAATTTAGCCCTTACAAATGACATAAAAGTAACAGTTACAAGAGGGCAAGTTGTGACATATAGTATACGATTTGTGAGAGGTGATTAATAATGGCAAATATTGTTAATAGGATTTATGGATTTTCACGTAGTATGATGAACATACATCGAACACTTTCAACACCATTTAAAGAAGCGAATTTAAATATGAGTGAGGAAGAACTTGATGCTACTGAAGCGTACAATAGGAAACTAGCAAGGCAAAAGGACGCAGCGGCAAAAAGAGCGGCAAAGACTATACCTTCATTTGCAATAGGAATGGGATTAGAGAGTTATTCATTAGTTACATCGTTTAGTCGTTTTGGTTTAAGAGGTCAAGACATACAAGACCAAAAGAATTTACAAGACCACCTAGTAGGAATGGCTGGAAGCATAGGAATAAGTTATGCGTCTATGGGATTAGTCGGTGGGACAATCTCTACAGCTGGTTTACTTGTCAATGAGGCAATACAAGTATCAAAAGACGTAGCAAGATACAATTATAACAAATCAATTGACGCATCACAAAAAGACATAATAAGAGAGCGTATAGGAAGTGCGGCATTATCGTGTAGTAGGAGGAGATAAAATATGTTTACATATAAAATCGAATATAATTTATCAGGTAGTTGGGTAGAGATACCTAATGTTATCTTACCAATACGAACAAAAGAGACACTCGATGAGAGTTTAGATGAAGCAAAAATTTTAACATTTAATAATGATAGAGCAACACCTTATGAGCCATTTACTAAAGTATGTATTACAATTACTGATAGTGATAATAATACAAAGCGTGAGTTTTATGTAGTGTCATACGACAATGTCAAGGAGAATAGAAAATTCTCTAGTAATAGATACAATCACGACATAGAATTAATTGAAGCAACAAAAATACTTGAACGTTATACTGTTGATAATATTACATTTACTAATAAATACAATAAGTTATATAACGACGGCGGTGCAAAGGTTTATTACAATACTAGTAAATGGGAAGTAATAAACAATTATGGCAATTTAGACTATACAAAAATGCTTGGTGAGATGTACGCCGAAAGAGAATTAAATTGTAACAATCAAAATATGGTATTTTCTAATGGTGGTTATGACAAAGAATACATCAAAACAAGTAGTGTACTAATTAAAAATCTTATTGTCTCATTACCAAAAAATATAAATATTATGTATGGTATGGCACAATGGACTAGTGAAGATATTTACTACTCATTAGATACTGTAAGATATAGAAAAGCAAACTCTACATTATGGAATGATGTAGATATTAATACAAATATAACACTTAGTGAGGAAGCAGCTTATGTTATTCAATATTCAGGTTATTATTATTTAACACTTAGAGATAGCACAATAACAGGTACTTGCGAATTAAAAAGAAAATTTACTATTAATTGTTTATTTAATAGTGTTAATAATTTTTCTACACAACATTTAATGACTTGTGCTGATGCGATTGATAGATTATTTAAAATCGTTCCTACACGACTATTAGATAATAGTAGTCAAAAACCACAACCACCGACATTTTATTTAAGCGACGAGAGTAGAGCGGTATTAGAACTAGTTAATGCTCCAGAGTTTATGTTTACTAATAAAAACTTATTTGAAGTATTAAAAATAATTGGTGGTGTATGTAATGGTATTCCATATCTTGACATACAAGACCAAGAGGAAGAATGGGGAAGAGTTAGTTATTTATTCTTATCGAGTAGAGAAGAACAAAGTACTGACGTAAATACTAATTATACATCGTCTACAAGTTCATTAGATTGTGAAGATTATGCAGCAAGTTATGACGTATATGCGAATAATGTTATAAATAGTGAAAATCAAACTGACAATTTATGTGTTGAACCATCATATCATTATGGTGTATCAGTAAGAAGTGATACTATAGAGATAAGTGAGAGCAATATGATGATACCAACACAATCGCCAATTTATAAGATTGTAGCATTACAATATATAAGAAACGATACAGGAGCAATAACAAATATTCAAAATATTGTTGAAGAAGCTGTATATAAGACATTAAGTGATTACCCACAAACTAACGGCGACACTGAATGGAAAGGCAATTATTTATATTACAAGCAAGGGCAAAAGAATATTTATGGCTTAACTTACAAAGTTTCAAGTAATGTATATAGTGCTGCAAGTAATAAAATTGCTATTAAAAATATTATTGGTGCTAGTCAATGGGAAAGTAATTTAACTACACCATTTATTATTCAATATATTCCATTTACTAATAGTAAATTTAGATATTATAAAACTGACGCACCAGCAAGAGATATGTTTGGCACAATGTTTAATAGTCAAAATGCTAATATTACAGACGTTGATGCGTTAGGCAAAAATATGAATGCAAATATTAACAAAACAGGTAATATATTCAAAACACAACAAACAATAGTAAAAAAACTTGTAGAGATACCTAAAATTGGTACTAGAACAAGTGATGGATACTTTGTTAATACTGTTGATACTGAATTTAATGCTTATAGATGTATTATTAATACAACATTTGTAAAAGATTATCAAAAGATAAGTGAGTTTATTAATATTAATTCACAACAAAGATATTATCAAATTAGTGAGAAAATGGCGCTTGATAGATATATAACAACTAATATGTTTTATATCTTCGGTATGCCTACATTAAAAGTAGACCCAACAAATGCTCTTGGTGGATTAGTTAACCATAATTATTTGTGGGATTTATTCCATACTACTAAGTATCGAATTAAATGTGCTAATACATTAAGATATAGTAAAGGTGATATGATTTTAACTGGTTCACAATTACCACTTAAAACATATATTACAGGTAATGCGATTAGTATGATTATGGATTTCGATGACAACTATGGAACAGGTTATCAAGCAATTGATTATTCCGGTGTTACTAGTGATACAAATGCGTTATGTAATAAAGCGTTAAGATATAGTGACGAAGATGGAGAAATTGATGCAATGTTAGTTGTATTTGGCGGCGATTCTTTCTTCGACACATCTATAACGTGGAGTAGCAACTTACAAGAAATGTATAAAAATAATGCAAAGACATATCCGGAAAATGTAATGAACTTGGAAAACAACGATTTTACACCACCAAGTCAAATTATTTCAGTTGACGAAGATACAGGGCCAATGGGTAGACAAGTCGGGCAACAAGCATTATGGCTATATAAGGACAATAGAGAGATTATACATCTTAATATGATGTATCACTTCTTAACTAATGATACAAATATTGTCATAGGTCAAGCATTAACTAGTGAGTGCAAATACTTTAAAAATACTAATAATACTAATTATTATAGAATAGTATGGTTAAATCGTAAAATTGACACATACGAGCAAAAAATTCCAGAAAGTGCTATAATTAATAGTGTATTAATAACCAATTCAAATTATAGTACATATTTCGGTATAGACGAAGATACAGGCAATATAAGTGATGCCGAACATAAAGTCACACCTATTATTGCTCCAAATAATCTTGCACCTGTAGATTGTAAAGCGTGGGGGATTATGAAGCACGGAAGTAACGAGATATTAATTATAAGAAACGAAGAATTGAAAACAACTAACACAATGACACCAATTTATTGTACATTAACATCAATATTCTAGACAAAGGAGGAATTAAAGAAAATGGTTTATTTTATTAACTCAAACGGCGTTGTCCAAAGTGTAATTAATACTCCAGTAACACAAGGTAGTAATGGTATTCAATCCATTACCCTTGTTGCTACTCCATTAAGTAACCAAGTGACAATGTCTATTAACTTTCAACTACCTAATGACGAATTTACAGAGCCACATATTATGAACGCCACACAAGTAGTCATTGACGGCGTTACTTATAATGCTTATAACTATGTATTATTAGAAGCTCTAACTAATTTATCGGGGTATGTTAAAGTATCGTTTAGTGCTAAAGACATTAATAACAATGTATTAAAAACTTATAATACTCAATTCCAAGTAATAGAGAGTGCGCAACCGGTTTTACCTGATGCACCTACTATTGACTGGTATGATGAGATGTTAAGTGCTATTGCATATATTAATGGACAAGTAGCAATTAAACAAAATGTAACTGATGCGTCATTAGATACTACAAGCAATACTATTGTAGGTGCTATTAATGAGAACAAAGGAAGATTAGATAATGTTAATACTGACATTACTGACATTACAAGTGAGATTAATAGTATTCAAAACGACATACAATATTTAGCACAAAATGTTAATTATGGTATTGAGAAGATAGGTCAAATGACTGGAAGCGTACTACCTGAAGATAGTGCATTAACTGAAAAGGTTGTTAAGATAAAAAATAGAAGTCCACGCAATGGCGACCAAATAGAATTTGTATTAGATAGTGGCGAATTAATAAAAAATTATTTATATTCTTATACAGCTGACGGATGGACACATATTGAAATGGACAATGGGCAAGTAGCAACTGATACTTACTATGGAGTTGTACAAGGTACATACGGCGAAACTGATTATGATACTCAAGTAAAAATAATTAATGGTAAAGTCGATAGTATATATATTAAAGACAATGACAATAATTATAGTGATATTCGTAATAAAATTAATAGTAATGAGACATCTATTAATAATATTATTAATGGTACAACTACTGTTGAAAAAACTAATAAAGCAACTAAAGATAGTAATGGTAATGTCTTTGAAACGACATATCAAACTAAATTAGAGGGTGCAACCAAACAATATGTTAAAGACTACGCTTTACCTAAAGCATTTGCAGATATTTATTATTTAAGTACTGATGGCTTAGTAGATACTATTCCTACACTTGCAACAGCATTTGCTTCTAAGTCTACAACAGCAGTTACTCAATTTACATTATTTAGTAAGTCAAGAACTACTATTTATGACTACGAATTTAATAAGTCTAATAGTATCGCATTAAAATTACAATTATGTAGTAGCATTGATACTAAAGGCGTAACAATTACAACTACTATTAAATGTAAAAATGCTAATGATAGTAATTATACAACTCTTGCTATTGAGACATTATCAAACCAATCATTTAATGCTGACGAAATAAAAACATTTAATGTTAATACTACTTTCTCTAGTTTAGGTGATACACAAAAAGAAATTAATGCTGGAGGATCTATTACAATTGATGTTGAAATTACACCTTCATCAAGTAGTGAAACATTATGGGAAGCATATTCAAATGAAACTTATGTATCAAGTTTCCAATTCACATCCGCAAGTGTCAATGTAAATGTTAATTATATCGGTGGAGCTAAAGATGTAAATATTGCTAATACTGACTGGACATTATCAAATGGTATTTATACTAAAACATTAAGTGCTAATGCCTTAGAAATACCTGTAAAGGACAATTATATTATTACAGCTGATTACGAAGATAATGGTGTTAGAAGAACATTTAACATTGATTATTCAAGCGATAGCAATGGTAATATTACTTTATATTCAACTGACGACATTACTTGTAATATTCATATTTATAGTGGTAATGTTAATGGTAGTGAAATGACTACTGACGCAAAGCAAATTGATATTGAAATATTAAAAGAAAGTTATGAGAATAACCTATTACAAACCACTAATATTAAAGATAATATAATGAGGGTTGTTGAGGCAGTTTCTTACGCTACTATTAATTATCCTATTAATGACTTAATTGAATATACTGGTGGGTATGTGACACCAGTTGCACCTGGTTTAGTATGTGATTATGGCGAGATACCTAGTACATGTATAATTACATTTGTAAATGGTATTACAGCAGACCACATTGATACTTGCAACAAATGGTCAATGATAATTGAGACGCCGAGTGATGTAAGCAATATTACAATTAATACTGGAACAAGTCCTTTATTCATAGAAAATATAATATGTCGTGGGGATGATGTAGTAAATAATGAATTTAACATACAACCTAATACAACATATTTTATTGAAGCACAAGTAATAAGAGTGAAACAAGTTGATATAAAACACTATTTTACTACGATAGTAAATATAGTAAAATTAAGTTAAGGGGAGGTAAGAATAAATGAGAAGTTCAACAAAAGGTAAATATCTTAATAGTTCTGGAACTGAGGTAGAAGCATTATACGTAGATGATGTAGTAGATAGTGTTAATAGTACGTCGACTACAAAACCTGCGAGTGCTAATTCGGTAAAAACATTAAATGATACTGTTTCTAATTCGGCAAAGACATTAAACGACGCTATTGCTACTGAGAAGACAGCAAGGGAAAATGCCGATACTACATTAACAAATAATTTAAATGCCGAGATTACTAGAGCAACCAATGCTGAAGCAACTAAACAAGATAAACTTACTGCCGGTACTGGTATTAGCATTACAAACAATGTATTATCTTGTACATATACCTACACCTTGCCAACTGCTAGTACAAGCGTGCTAGGTGGTGTTAAGGTAGACGGCACTACTATTAAAATAAGCAATGGTGTCATAAGCGGGGCTAGCACCTACACCTTGCCAACTGCTAGTACAAGCGTGCTAGGTGGTGTTAAGGTAGACGGCACTACTATTAAAATAAGCAATGGTGTCATAAGCGGGGCTAGCACCTACACCTTGCC
>CAVDLK010000008.1:14614-19191 GCA_963609745.1 Erysipelotrichaceae bacterium
GGTTCTACAATCACAATTAATAATGGCGTTATTAGTGCAACACCTGCTTCAAGTGTTACTTATACTGTAACTAATGGTATTTTATATATCACAACTAATTAAGGAGTGATAATCTATGGGAAGATTAAATAAAATACGTTTAAATAATAATCCTATAATTAATGCCGTTAATTACAATGGTACAAATTACACAACAGTATACGTCAATGGCAATTTAGCATTAGCACCATTAGAAGCACCTATAATAACAAATACTATGAGTAATTTAGATAGTTATCCTCATACATTATATGTAAGTACTAATTCTAACAATATAACTATGAATAGTGCTGGTACTGGTACTACTTTATTAAATAGTAGCCATTATAAATTGCAATTCTATTGTGTTAATCAATGGTGGGATAGTCCACAAACAAGTAAGGTCACATTTAATGATATGATAAATGTATGCTTTAATGGCGATTGTCAAGCGATGAACGCATTAAGTACATTAAGCAATATTAAATTTAGATATGTTGATATAAGAGACACAGCAGCACCAGAAAGTTTAAGAATAGGTGTAGCAAGTGCTGGATTAGGTACTATAACTAATCCATTTAAATTGTTTAGATTATTTGGCGATAGTTATGTATCTATGAATTGTGATGGTGGTTGGTATTTAAACAGTTTATCAATAACTAATCCACTATCAGTAGAAGTTAGTTATGAATTACACGTAGTAGATAGTTATAATACTAATACAATAGTATCAAGTGGAAAACTAGCAACTAATGGAAGTGTGGAAATAAATTTACAAGATGCTATGTATGAAGTACAATATCAACCAAATAACGTATATATTAAACTTAGTACTAATTTTGACACAGCATATGCTGATTGGTATGCTAATAATGAAATATTTGTGTGGTCTATGACATCACCAGTATAAAGGAGGTTGATAATAAATGTTATACAATGTTAAGCAAGATAAACCGAAGACATCTAAAATGTGTCTTACTTGTCCTTATTATAAAAATCGTGTTTGTAATGGGTTAGGTAAAGCCTGTTTCGAATACATACCTGAAACTCAAACTTTAATTAACCCTATTACAAAATTAAGAACAACAAAGGAGGAAATTAAAAAATGGAATGGCTAATTAATACTTGGAACGCTTGCAAAGAATGGATTATTAGTGGTGGTGTCACTGTTATTCTTACCGCTATCGGTGCAGGGCTTATGAAAGGCATAGGAGAAAAAGCAATTACTAAAATTGATGTTAAATCTATGATTGATAAAATTAAATCTAATACTATTGATCAAATAGAAAATGTTACTTTTACTCACGATATTGCACCTTTAGTAAAGAAAGAGTTTAAAGAATACGATACTACATTTGCTAATATCATTAAAACTCAATATGCTACTATTAAAGTTATTGAAGCATTTGCTGATTACTTTAATGATAGTGTTGGAGTTAGTGACGACAAAAAAGAAGCATTTAATAAAGCATTAGAAGAAGCAAAGAAAGTTGTTGCTCTTCCAGCTGAACCAGTAGAAGTAAAGATAGTTGTAGAGAAGCAAAAAGTCGAAGAAGAAGTAAAGCCACAAGAAAAGCAAGAAGTGGTTAGATAATGACTAATAGAGGGAAATATCTTCTTTATAGTATTCTAGACTTTGCATTAACCTTTGGAGGTGCAGCAGGTGTTATTGTATATAATTACATTACACCTGATACCTCTACAGGTTATAAACTATCATTTACTGGTATTGTCTTACTTATTGCTTTAATACTTGTTGGCAAAGCACAATTTGAAAAGAAATATCAAGCAAAAGAAAATGAATTGCTTCAATCTCTTGCTGTTGCTACTGATACAAGTGTTAAAGAAGAATTAACAAATCAAATTGACAAACACCACGAACAAAACGCTATTTATAATCGTATTGTTATGGTTATGCCTTTTATTATTATTACTATTGTTTGCTACCTTAGTGTTGATGTGCTTGAAGAATTAGCGACTAGTTGTGAATTAATTGTTGCAACTATGGGTGCAGGTTCTGTATTTAATATTATTAAAAAGCCATTAGCAAGTAAAGCAGCAATTGAAAAAGCACAAAAAAAGATTATTAAGAAAAAAAGAAAAGAGGAATAAAATTAAATGGATTCAAAGAACATTATTAATAAAGTTAGAAAATGGTTATCTCCAATTATTACTATTTGTGGTTATGGCTTAATGATATTCTTATCATTTAGACATATTGGTAAAAATGAAAACGCTGACTGGCAACATTACGTAGTTTATACATGTATTAGTGCAGCAATTATGGTATGTGTATATTTGCTTTGGTTACCTACCGGCAAGTCAATGGCTGAACAATTAGACAATGTTGTTAATAACAATAAAATTTACAATGCTAAGGCAAACGATATTATTGACAAACAATTATTTAAACAACTTAAAGAATTTTGCGATATTGAAAATATTAACTTTGTTATTCAAGTTAAGAAAGATATTTTAAGTGAGTGGTTGCTCACAATGGAAGATTTAAACGAATTTGATTATAATAAATATCGCTATAAACTCAATAAAGCCAATTTAAGCAACGAAACGCTTAACCCTAACAAATACACCAAACAACAAATAAAGTGCCTTAAAACGCTTAAAAATAGGCAAATACGCTATAAAAAACTTACACCACAAATGATTACATTGAAAAAAGACAAAATTAAATCTATTGCTCCTGTTAATTTGGAGCATAAAACTAATATTGTTAAACTTGTTACTAAAGTCTTAACATCTCTTGGTATGGGCGCTGTTATGACTATTATTACTGTTAAAGACGGAGCTGCTTTGCAAGATAGTTTTATGCAATTGCTTATGTGGACTTTCACTATAGGTATGAATATCTACGCTTCAATTCAAACAGGTTATACTTCAGTCGCTGTTGATAGAAATAATTATATCTTGGAATTAATAGAATTATGTAGTAAGTTCTTCAATTTCATTGAAAATAAAAATAAAAATGATATAATAGGAAGTGAGTAGGAAACTACTCTCTTCTTTCTTTATTCTTGATACTCTTTGGATGGGAAGAGATAGCATTGCAATATGCTATCTTTTCTTTTTGCAAAAAAAACAGCAACTGACTTTAGCTGCTGCTCTTCACTATTTAAGATAACATAATCGCTTTATTGTATTTATGACTGTATCAACATCTCTTGCAATTATATATGTATGCCCTAAATCTTCCATTGCTCTTTGAAATGCTTTCTGGTCTTCTCGTTGACAACCTTTTAATGTTTTGCATTCACACCATATTACTTTGCCATTTGGACATACGATCAATAAGTCACTCGTTCCGTTTGGACATCCTTTAACTACTTGTGGATGAACAACCACACCACCAACTAATTGACCTGCGTAATATGTTCCACAATTTAGTCTTAATGGTATACATCCGTATTTACAAACCTCTATTGTTATTAATTTTTGTATATTACTCTCCTTGATATTTTATACCCCCTTATAATAGATTTTTAAAAGCTTAATTATGTATATTAATGTTAACATTCTAATTTTACCTCATAAAATATCGGTATATAAGTGTTTGGATTACTTGATACTCTTGTTATTGCTATTATAGGTAATATACTTGCTACTGCTATAATCCCAAGAGTTAATCCTATTAAAAACTTTCTCACGATACTTTTCTCTCTCTTATTATTACATGTTCCACTTCTTCAAATTTAAATAATACACCATTAATCTTTAATCCATTCTCATAGTATTTGAAATAATAGCAATTAAATGTTTCGGTTTTACCATTCTTTAACTTAATCTCTACTTGCATCTTTTTTCCCTCTCTTATCATTATACATCTTACGCCACGATTTTTGATACTTTATTGTAGCCCAATAATATGGATTTTTGAAGTGGCGTGCCTTTGCATAAGCAATTAATTCATCTAATGTCTTTAACTTATGAATCTCTTGCTTTTGCTGTTTTTTGAATAATTCTAACTCGACTTCTTTCTCTTGCTCAATTTGTTTCCTAGTCTTGCCATTATCGTGCTGACAATATGGACATATTCTATTTGTACCACTATATACTTTAAAACATCTTGCGCATTGTCTTGCAATTACATCTTTCTCTCCATTGCGATTTTGTGTCTTTATCTTCCCTGTTAGCTTCCATTCTCTCTTCTCGGTTGGTAATCCAAATCGATATGAATTGTTAGCAAAGTCTAATATTAATGCTCTTTCTTTGTCTTCGCTTTTCCTTAAGCATCTGCAATACTGTTGAATATATAAGCATAAACTTTGTGTCGGTCTTAAACTTACTACGCAATCGCAATCAGGTACATCGAAACCGAAACTTATTAAATTTACATTACATAATATTTTGGTTTCACCTGTTCTAAATCTTTCAATTATTGCATCTCTTTTATTATCACTAAATGTTCCGTCAATATGTTCAGCTTTATAACCGGCAAGACAGAACTCTTGCGCTACTCTTTTACTATGCTCTATCGTCGTACAATATATAATCGTCTTTCGGTCGTGAGCGTATTTGTTATAGTATTTTAATACATCTCCATA
>CAVDLK010000009.1:0-19015 GCA_963609745.1 Erysipelotrichaceae bacterium
AGTATATGGAATATTTTATTTATGATTCCATTATCTTGTTTATTAACATTTATACTTTCTTGGTCTAAGTCAAGAAAGCTTAATAATATTTTTAAGATATTGTTATGTTTTATAGTTTCAATATTTTATCTAGGAGAATTAATTTACTATAAGATATTTGGATCATTATTATCAGTATCAATGATGGGCAATGGTACAAATGCTCTTGTTGATTTCTGGTGGAGCACAAAGGCTTCAATTAAAGAGAATATTGTTTTAATTATCTTATTTGAACTTCCTATATTAATACAAATAATATTAGCTTTTATAAATAAAGAAGAAAACAATTATGGTTTAAAAAGACACTTAATTGTATTGGTAAGTACTATTGTATTATGGATTGGAGTTGTATTATGTTTGCCAATTAGCGGCACACAGGATAATAGTGCCTATGGGGCATATCATTCTAGATTTATTGATACTGATAGTGCTAGTAGTAAATTAGGAGTATTACCAAACTTTATTGTTGAAGTAAAATGTACTTTATTTTCATCAGACAATGTTGTTAATGTTTATCAAACAACTGATAATGTAGTAATTGCAGAAGAAAATGATGAGGTAGAAGAGGTAGTTGAAGAGGTTCAATATAATCAATATGAGGGTTTGGATTTTGTTGAATTGGGTGAATTAAGTGATGATGAAACAATTAAATCATTATGTGAATATTTAAGTACTCAAGAGGCTACAAATAAGAATGAATATACTGGTTTATTTGAGGGTAAGAATTTAATTTATGTTTGTGCTGAATCTTTTTCTAGATTAGCGATAGATGAAGAAATAACACCAACTTTATATAAGATGGCTAATAATGGTATTGTTTTAAATAATTATTACAATTCTTTTAAGAATGTTACTACTAATGGTGAATATGCTTTCTTAACAGGATTGTGGCCTAATGTGGTAAGAGAGAATACTAAGGGTGGTAATTTAACTGGTACCATGGGTCAATCAATAGATAAGAATATGTCTCAAGCATTAGGTAATATGTTTAATAGAAGTGAGAGAATTGTTTCTCGTGGATATCACAATTACCTAGGCTATTATTATGGTAGAAATCAAACATTACCAAATATGGGATTTACTTGTAAGTTTATGTCTGATGGTATGGAATTTACAACATCATGGCCTTCATCTGATTTAGAGATGTTTGAACAATCAGTTGATGATTATATTGGTGATCAACAATTTTGTACCTATTATATGACTTTCTCAGGTCATGGTAATTACACCACTGATAATGTTATGGTTTCTAGAAATATAGATGAAGTCTCTTCAATGATTGATGATATTCCTGCAACCAGTGCTTTGGGATATCTATCTTGTAACTATGAATTAGAAAAGGCTATGTCTTATCTATTACAAAGATTAGAAGAAGCTGGTCAATTAGAAAATACTGTTATAGTTTTAACAGGTGATCATTATCCATATTATTTAACTGATTATGCTTATGAATATCTAGCAGGTGAAGAGATAGATTATGACTTTGGTATGTATAAATCAACTTGTATTATTTATAATGCTGGATTAGATGAAAATATTTATGTAGATGAGCCTTGTTGTAATGTTGATATCTTACCAACAATCTTAAATCTATTTGGTATTAATTATGATTCTAGATTATATGCCGGAACAGATATCTTCTCTGACGGTATGCATATCGCTCAACTTTACAACAAGTCCTTTATTACGGATTATGTTAAATATAATTATTCCAGTGGTGAAGTTGAATGGTTAATTGATACTAGTGAATATGACCAAGAGAAATTAGATGCTTATTTAGAGAATGCAATTAATGTAGTTAAGAATAAATATATGATGTCTGTTGAGATAGAAGATACTGATTTCTATGCTTTTGTTTTCGACAACTATCAATTAGATTGAGTAAAATGATAAAATAATCTAGTAAATATGGAGGAATAATTATGGCAATTGAAGCTGGTGATTTTAAGACAGGATTAACAATATTAGTAGATGGTGATCCGTGGATTGTAATAGAATTTATGCATGTTAAGCCTGGTAAGGGTGCTGCAATCTTAAAGACAAAATTAAAGAATTTAAAAACAGGTACTACACAAGAAAGAAACTTTAATGCTTCTACTAAGTTTGAAGCAGCAAATATCGATAAGAGAAAAGCTACTTTCTCTTATTCTGCTGATGATACATATTATTTTATGGATGTTGAAACATTTGATACTTATGAGTTATCTGAAGAACAAATTGGTTTTAATAAGTATTTCTTATTAGATAGTATGGAAGTTATGTTGATGTTCTTTGATGGTAATGTATTAAATATTTCTCTTCCTGATAAGGTAGAAATGAATCTAGTAGATGTTGAACAAGCAGTTAAGGGTGATACCGCAACAAATGCTTTAAAGAATGCAGTAACTGAAACAGGATTAAATGTTAAGGTTCCTATGTTTATTGGCGATGGAGAAAGAATTATTGTCTCTACCGCTGATGGCAAATATGTATCTAGAGCATAAACAATAACATGAAAGAAAAGGGTTTGAATATAGTAAACCCTTTTTATATTGCCTATTTTGTTTAAACATGAAATAAATCGTTTAATGTAACTTCGTTTGTTATAAGGGTATTATATTTACTTTTTTAAGGCCATATGAGGTAATCATTACGATTTGAATGCTTTTTTTATAATTGACAGCCTTTCTAAAAGTTTCCATTTTGTTTCTGATTCCCATATCATATTTACATAAGTTATTTTTGGCGAAACGAACAATAACAAATAAAATAATACTTCATGAATTTGACAATAATCTTAAGATGGTACCTTAAAATATAGCCTTTTTTATACTATAATTATCAGTATGGACAAGATAGAGAACAAATTAATTAACACTATTTCACAAGCAGTAAAGAGTAAATTTGATTTAGATTTAAATGAAGGTATGGTAATGGTTGAGATTCCTAAGGATAAGGCCAATGGTGATTATTCAACTAATATTGCTATGAGGTTGACTAAACAATTAGGAAGAAAGCCTCAAGATATTGCTGGTGAATTAGTAGAAGAATTAAGTAAAAGTGCTTTAATTGAAAAGGTAGAAGTTGCTGGACCTGGTTTTATTAATTTTGTAGTTAATAAAGGAGAGTTAACAAACATTATTACAACAATAATTAATAAGGGTCATGAATATGGCAGTCAAGATAAATATAAGGATATTAAAGTAGATGTTGAATATGTATCAGTTAATCCAACTGGTGATATTCATCCTGGTCATGCTAGAGGTGCAGCAGTAGGTGATAGTTTAACTAGAATGATGAAGAAGATGGGTTATCAGGTTACTAGAGAATATTATGTTAATGATGCTGGTAATCAAATTGATAATCTAGGTAAATCAATTTATGTTAGATATCATGAATTATTTAATGTTGATATGCCTATGCCAGAAGATGGTTATCATGCTAAGGATATCTATGATATTGCTCAGGCAATAAAAGATGTTGATAATGATAAATATTTAAATATGCCATATGAAGAATGTAAAAATTTCTTTAAAGAATATGGTACTAAATTTGAATTAGATAAATTAAAGAAGGACTTAGAGTTATATCGTGTTAGTTTTGATGTTTGGACATCAGAGAAAACTTTATATTCTCGAGGACTTGTACAACAAGCTCTAGCAAAATTAAAAGAGAATGATATGTTGTATGAAGCAGATGGGGCAACGTGGTTAAAGACTAAACAATATAACGATGATAAAGATAGAGTAATCATCAAATCAGATGGTTCATATACTTATTTAACTCCTGATATTGCTTATCATTTAGATAAATTTAATAGAGATCATGAATATCTAATTGATATATTAGGTGCTGATCACCATGGTTATGTTCCAAGACTTAAAGCCGCTATTCAAGCATTAGGTTATAAGCCAGAAAATCTTGATGCCATAATTGTGCAAATGGTTAGATTGATTAAAGATGGTGATGAATTTAAGTTATCTAAGCGTTCAGGTAAAGCAATTGCTTTAAGAGATATTATTGAAGAAGCTGGTGTTGATGCAACTAGATATTTCTTTGTTTCTAAAGCACCAAATACACAAATGGATTTTGATATTGATATGGCTGTTAAGCAATCTAATGATAATCCAGTCTATTATGTTCAATATGCTCATGCGAGAATGTCTTCAATTTTAAAGAATGATATTCAATATGAAATATTAGATTCTTATAATCTATTAAAAGAAGATAAGGAAATATCTTTATTAAAACATTTAAATATCTTCCCAGATACAATTGCGGAATGTGTAGAGTTTAAAGAGCCTCATAGGATGTGCAATTATCTATATAAATTAGCACAACTATTCCACTCTTTCTATAATGATTGTAAGGTTATTGATAAAGATAATATTGAACTTACAAAACAAAGATTAGCCTTAGTTAAAGCATGTCAAATTGTATTATCTAATGGCTTAGAGTTAATAGGTGTAAGTGCACCAGAAAAGATGTAATTAGAAACATTGGGTGAAAGCTCAATGTTTTTTTATATTTAAAAATATTTTCCAAAAATTAAATTTTCCATTGACACCATAAAGAAGGTGATATAAGATAATGTATGGTTAGTGATGGCTAACTTGGTATTAGCGTAGGCTAACAGAAAGGATTTAACTTATGATACCTTTGACATTATGTAAAACTGGTGAATCAATGATGATTGCTAGGGTTGGTGGAAAAGATGAAGTAAAAAATCATTTATATGATTTAGGCTTTGTTACTGGAGCCAAAATTTCTGTTGTAAATGAATTAGCCGGTAATATTATCGTTAATATTAAAGATTGTAGAGTTGCTATTGATAAAGGAATGGCACAAAAAATTATGGTTAATTAGAAAGGGAAAATTTAAATGTTAACACTTAGGGACATCGAAATCGGACAATCATGCAAGGTTGTAAAACTTCATGGTGAGGGTGCGATTAAAAGAAGAATTATGGATATGGGTTTAACAAAGGGTGTTGTTGTGAAGATTGTGAAAGTTGCACCTTTAGGTGATCCTATTGAAATGACTGTTAGGGGCTATGAGCTTTCTTTACGTAAAGCTGATGCTGAACTTATTGAAGTAGAAAAGATTTAAATTTTTTTAGTTTAACTGTTAGTAAAAACTAACATGAGGAAAGGATAGAAAAATGAGTATTAAAATCGCATTAGCAGGTAATCCTAACTGTGGTAAAACAACATTGTTTAATGCCTTAACTGGTTCTAATCAATTTGTTGGTAACTGGCCAGGAGTAACTGTTGAGAAAAAAGAAGGTAAACTTAAAAAACACAATGACGTTGTAATTACGGACTTACCAGGTATTTATTCATTATCTCCATATACATTGGAAGAGGTTGTTGCCCGTAATTATTTGATTGATGAAAAGCCAGATGTAATATTAAATATTATTGATGGTACAAATCTAGAACGTAACTTATATTTAACAACACAACTTCTTGAAGTTGGTATCCCAGTTGTTATTGCTGTCAACATGATGGATGTTGTTGATAAGAATGGTGACACAATTAATGTTAAAGAACTTTCTAAAGAACTTGGTTGCAAGGTTTGTGAAATAAGTGCTTTAAAAGCTAATGGTATTGAAGATGCAGCTGAACTTGCTATAAAGGCTGCTGGTACAAAAGTTGCTGCTAAACATAAGTTTGCTGATGATATTGAAAAGTGTTTAAGTGAAATTGAAGCAACATGCTTAAGTGATGTTCCTGAAGAAACTAAGAGATGGTATGCAATAAAAGTATTTGAAAGAGATGAAAAAGCTCTAGAAAAACTTGGACTTTCAAGTGATAAAGCAGAAGCAAGTATTAAGGCTATTGAAGATAAGCATGATGATGATGCTGAAAGCATTATTACAAATGAAAGATATGAATATATAACTTCAATTATTGGTTCTGTTCAAAATAAGAAGAGTGCTGGTAAATTAACTACTTCTGATAAGATTGATAGAATCGTTACTAATAGATGGTTAGGACTTCCTATATTTGCTGTAATTATGTTCCTTGTATATTACATTGCAATGGTTACAGTAGGTAGTGCTGCTACTGATTTCACAAATGATGGTATCTTCGGTGATGGTTTCCACCTATTTGGAAATGGTACAGCTGAATATGAAGAAGCTAGTGAAACATATGGCGATACTGATTTAATTATTGAAGCTTTCAATAACGCATATGGAAGTGAAGAAATATCAGTTAGTCTAGATAGTGAAGATGAAAACTATACTGATGAAGGTGCTAAGGCAGCTTTAGAGAAACTTGTTGAAGCTACACCAGATGATGCTAGTGTTACTTATACTGTAGAAGATGAAGAAACACTTGCTACTGAGGATGTTGAGGGTGTTACTAAGTCTGAATTAGAAGATGCAGTTGCTCAATATTTAAATACAGAATATAAATCAAACTATGGTGCTCCAGATACAACTACATATGGTACTTGGGTTGATGGTGTTCCAGTTCTTGTTGAAAACTTACTTGATAGTTTAAATACTGCTGATTGGCTAAAAGGCTTAATCATTGATGGTATTGTTGCTGGTGTTGGTGCGGTATTAGGATTTGTTCCACAAATGCTTGTATTGTTCTTCCTATTAGCATTCCTAGAAGCTTGTGGTTATATGGCTAGAATTGCCTTCGTTCTTGATAGAATCTTTAGAAAATTTGGTCTATCTGGTAAATCATTCATTCCTATGCTTGTTGGTACAGGTTGTGGTGTTCCAGGTATCATGGCTAGTAGAACAATTGAAAACGAAAGAGATAGACGTATGACTATCATGACTACAACATTTATCCCATGTGGTGCTAAGGTTCCATTCATTGCTATGATTGCTGGTGCAATCTTCGGTGGATCTCCATGGGTTAGTACAAGTGCTTACTTTATTGGTATGTTATCAATCATCGTTTCTGGTGTAATGTTAAAGAAAACAAAGATGTTTGCTGGTGACCCTGCACCATTCGTTATGGAACTTCCTGCATATCATATGCCTAGATTAATCGACGTATTAAGATCTATGTGGGAAAGAGGTTGGTCATTTATCAAGAAGGCTGGTACAATCATTGTTCTTTCTACAATCTTTGTATGGTTCACAACTTACTTTGGTGTAGTTGATGGTAAATTCCAAATGTTAAGTGATGATCAAATTGATTCTTCAATCTTAGCTTCAATTGGTAATTTAATTGCTTGGATATTTATTCCTCTTGGCTGGGGTAACTGGCAAGCTGCTGTTGCAAGTATCACTGGTTTAGTTGCTAAGGAAAATATTGTTGCTACTATGTCTATCCTATATGGTGGTGGTGAATTAAGTACTTATGCTACATTAGCTACACACTTTACAACTATTACAGGTTATTCATTCTTAGTATTCAACTTGTTATGTGCTCCATGCTTTGCTGCTATTGGCGCAATCAAGAGAGAAATGAACAACTCTAAATGGACTTGGTTTGCTATCGCATATCAATGTGGATTCGCTTATGTAATCGCACTACTTGTAACTCAATATGGTAATGCCTTTACTGGTAATCTAAATGTCCTTGGCTTAATCGTTGCTGTTGCTTTAACTGTTGTAATGATCTATATGTTATTCTTCAAGAAATACGAAGAAGCAAAGACTTTAACAACAAAATAGTTTAGAAAGGATTACTCATGTCATTAATTAAAGACAATCTTGGTACTATCATAGTGAGCTTAATATTATTCCTTCTAGTCGTTCTAATTATTAAATCTATGATTAAAGACAAAAAAACTGGCAAATCTCTTTGTACGCATGATTGTTCAAGTTGTGGCATGGGTGGTTCTTGTACAAAAATGAAAGATTTAAAAAACGATTTCAAGAAAGCCTCAAAATCTATATAGAAGGATTATTATGTATAACTATTTACTTAAGATTGATGGAATGTATTGTTCAATGTGTGAATCCCATGTCAATGATGTGATTAGAAATAACTTTGAAGTTAAAAAGGTTAAATCAAGTCATAAAAAGAAGGAAACACTTATTGTAACGGATAGTAAAATCGATGAGGATAAGTTAAAAAAGGTTCTTCATGATATTGGCTATGAAGTTCTTGAAATAAACATTAAATAAGTATTATAAAAGATGGTAACTTCCATCTTTTATTTTGCATATTTTTTAATAGTATCTGTTAACCACTTACCCGCAAATGATAAATCATCATAGGTAATACCCTTTGTTTTAACACATTGGGTACTGATTGCTGAACAAGGTTCACCATTTTTCGCAAAGCTCCACATTACATAACTGATACCTTCATTTTCACAAAGTTCAATCCATTTATCAGCTTCTTCTTCATTGATAGGGAAGCCAGCACTTGCGGTACATATACCAAATTCCGATATAAATATAGGTAATCCCTTATCAGAATATTGCTTTACTATATCCTGGTATTCTTTTTGATGTGTTTCAGAATAGAAGTGGAAGGTATACATGATATTGTCATAATTTAAAGGATTATTAAATACATCTTTTAAATCTTTTGACCAATCAGGACTACCAACAAGTATTAAACTATCAGCATCATTTTTTCTAATAATAGGAATTATTGTATTAGCGTATGCTGAGACTTCATCCCAGGTACAATTATTAGGCTCATTACATATTTCATATATGATATGTTTTTCATCCTTTAGTTTTAAAGATATTTCTTCAAAGAATACTTTTGCATCCTCAATATATTTATTAGGGTTTTGATCTTGTAAGACATGCCAATCAATGATGATATACATATCAGAGTTTTTGGCATATTCAACAGCATTATAAATATCATTCTTTAATCTATTTATATCACCACCATTACAATAACCAACAGTTCCTGTTCCTGAGGTATATAGAGCCATTCTAATAACGTTTGCTCCTATTACTTTAGATATATCATCAAAACATTCTTGATTAATATATCTTTCAGAAATAGATACACCATTATTAGAAATACCTCTAAGCATGATAGTATTACCATCTGTACCACACAACTTATTATCTATAACTTGTAGTTGGCCTCTATTTGATGGTCTATCTTTGCCATCAAAGGAATTTGTGGAACATGAGGTAATTAATAGTAATGAGATAATTAAAATAAATATTTTTTTCATAGGAATAACTCAATATTGTTTTCTTTAAGTAGATTTGTATCTGAAATATAATTTGAACTTAATTGTTTACCATTTAAGATTAATTTATTTTGTTTTGTATTATTATGTATAACAATATGTAATTTCTTATTTCTAAATGTCTTATCAATGCTTACTTCATTCCAATCATCTGGTATAGCAGGGGATAATTTAATGCCATATAAATCAGGTCTAATACCCAATATACCTTCAACACAGCCTACCATTATTGTTGAAGCAGTACCGGTAAGCCAATGAACATTTGATCTACCATGTTTTGGCGATTTTCTACCTTCAGTGAATTGTCCATAACAATATGGTTCCATAACTCTAATCTCAGCTATATCGTTTTGATAAGCAGGGCATGATTCTTTATAATATTCAAATGCTCGATTACCATTTCCATTAAGGCTTTCCGCTAATATTAGCCAACCTTGAGGTTGCAAGAAGATACCAGCGTTTTCCTTATTACCAGGTAGGAAATTAAGAATACTTGTAATTGAATCATAGTAATCTTTTTCAAAACCAGGGTTCATTAATTCGGCACCATATTTTGTATTTAGAATATTATAAACATTATCTAATATAATCTTTGCTTTATCCTTATCTGCGACCTTAGATATAATTGCCCAAGATTGAGGATTTAACCACATATTGGCTTCTGCATTATTTCTAGCACCAATTATCTTTCCATCTTCACTATAGCCTCTAATATATCTATCAACATCAAAAGAGGTATTTATTAACTTATAATATTTCGCAATCTGTGCATCTAAGTATTGTAGATAAGTATTATCTTTCTTATATTCGGCAAACTCTTTGATTATATTTAGACCATAATAATACTGCATTGCCACAAATATGGATTCACCATTGGCACCTAGTCTTAAACAATCATTCCAGTCGGCATATAATCCAGCAGGTAATTCATGAATTCCTAGATGTGTACTAGAAAATTCAATAGCCTTTTTTAGATGATTATATACAGTATCTTCATCCTTGTTGGCATAAGGAATTATAGTATCTAGATAAGCTAAATCACCAGTCTCGGCAATATATTTATATACTGTTGGGAATAACCATAAAGCATCATCTGCTCTATATGCTGGATGGCCAGTTTCTTTAACATAATCTATATCATCAGGAGTATTTTCGTGGCCTGCATTATGATTAAACTTAACCAAAGGTAATCCTGCACCATTATTAACTTGTGCTGATAACATGAATGTCAATTTATCTTTGGCTGCCTTAGGGTCTAGGTGAATAATACCTTGAATATCTTGAACAGTATCACGATATCCATAACCATTTCTTAGACCACAATATACTAATGATGCAGCTCTTGACCAAGTAAAGGTCATAAAGCAATTGTAAGCATGCCATACATTTATCATGGAATTAAATTCTTTGGATGGTGTATTAACTTCAAATGTTTTTAATTTATTATGCCAATAATCTTTTAGTTCATTGATTTGTTTTAAACAAATATTTATATCTTTATATGAATCTAAAATAGATACTGCTTCATCTTCATGTTTCATGCCCAATATATATGCAAAAGAGATTTCTTCATTTGCTTTTAAAGTGATATTAGATTGTAGACTTCCACAAATTGTATTATTAAAACCAACATCATCATTTAATTTATCTATTACACCAATTGGGTTGGAATAATTATGATAATCACCTAAGAATTGTTTTTTATCACAACAATAATTATCAGTTTTAAGTCCAACAAGGCCAAAGAATCTTTGACAACATTTTTCAGGATGAGAATTTAAGAAGTTAGCGTTTATTGATTGAATAATATAGTTATTTCTATATTCCGCTTTTGAGTTAAATAGAGTATATTGTAGATTTACTTGATCTTGTTCATAGTTGCTTTCACTAGTAAATTCACAATAACTTGTAATAGTTAAATTTCTATCTCTATTGGATTTATTAATCAATCTAACAAACCATACTTCATGTTTGGAATTTAGAGGAACATAATATGAAACTATAGTTTTAATGTCTTTATATGATGTTTCAAATATGGAGTATCCTGTTCCATGTCTACATACATTTTTATAGGTATTTAAATCTTTTAAAACAGGCTTATAAGAAGTAGACCAGTAGTCATTATCTTCGTTGTCTTTTATATAAATATATCTTCCTGGTTCATCAAAATTATTAAAGACATAGCGTAGTATTCTACCATTAGCACCTGATGTTTCAAAGGAATAACCACCAGCATTATTAGAAATGATAGCACCATAATTTGGGTCACCTAAATAGTTTGCCCAAGGTGCAGGGGTATTTGGTTTATCAATTACATATTCTTTATTTAAATCATCAAAATAACCATATTGCATATTAGTCACCATTTACATTATTACTTCAACATTAACTTGTTTCTTCTTGGTATATGGAATAACTCCTACAGGAATTTGTTTACCATCAACAATTAATTGTTTGACACCCTTTTGTGATTTATTAGGGTTTTTGATAGTGATGTTGTACATTGTATCTCTAAATAATCTTTTTACTTTATATTCTTTTACATTTGTTGGAATACATGGATCTATTAATAAACCATCATAATCTGGTTTAATTCCTAAGATTCCTTGTGTTAAAACGGTAAATGTCCATGCTGCTGTACCAGTTAGCCAAGAGTTCTTTCCCTCTCCTTGTATAGGAGCATCTTTGCCAGATACCATTTGACAATAGACATATGGTTCAGTTTTGTGTATTTCAGAAATATCTTCTAGGAATGTAGGACAAGTCTTCTTATATAAATCAAAGGCACGATTACCATGTCCCATTACGGTTTCAGCAAATATAACCCATGGGTTGTTATGACAGAATATACCAGCATTTTCTTTATATCCACCAGGATATGATGATATTTCACCTAAATTTAAGTAATATTTTGTATAACAAGGATTCAATAATACGATTCCATATTTACACTCAAGTCTTTGTTTAACAGAATCTAGAGCTTTTTGTGCTTCGCCAGTTTCTACACCTACACCAGCCATAATGCACATACCTTGTGGTTCAATGAATATTTGTCCTTCATCACAAGATGAAGAACCAACTTTATCGCCATTAGCATCATAGGCTCTCAAGAACCATTCGCCATCCCAACCGTCTTTTAAGATAGCTTTTTCCATTTGTTTAATAGATTTACAAGCTTCTTGTGCTTCATCATTTAAACCAAGATGTTCAAGGATATCTTTATAAGCCTTGCCATACTTAACAAACATTCCGGCAATAAATACTGATTCCGCAACTGGTCCTTCACTTGGCCCAGTGATTTGGAAAGATTCACCAGGGTGGGCTGAGAAGCAGTTAAGATTTAAGCAATCATTCCAGTCAGCTCTACCAATTAAAGGTAGTTTGTGTGGACCTAAATTGTTTAAAGTGTAGTTAAATGATCTTCTTAAGTGTTCTAATAGAGTATCTTTTAGTTCTGCCTTATTATCAAAGTCAACCTTTTCTTTTAAGATATCCCAATCACCTGTTTCTCTTATATAAGCATCAGTACAAGCAATTAACCATAGTGGGTCATCATTGAAACCACCACCAATATCAGAATTACCTTTCTTAGTTAATGGTTGGTATTGATGATATGCACCACCATCTTCTTTTTGTGTTGCGGCAATGTCTAAAATTCTTTGTCTTGCGCGACTTGGAATCATGTGCACGAAGCCTAATAAGTCTTGGCAAGAATCTCTAAAGCCCATACCTCTACCAATTCCTGATTCAAAGTATGATGCTGATCTAGACATATTGAAGGTTACCATACATTGATAAGCATTCCAGATATTAACCATACGGTTAACTTTTTCATTAGTAGTACTTACTTCAAATCTAGATAATAATTCATCCCAGAATTGATGAAGAGTTTTTAATCCTTTATCAAACTTAGCGTTTGTATTATATTTATTCATTAATAACTTTGCTGGCTCTTTATTAATAATATTTGGTTTAATAAATTTCTTATCTTCATCTACTTCAACATATCCTAAGGCAAAGATAACATCATAAGACTCATTTGCTTCTAGTTCTAGATGAATATGATGAGCACCTATTGGTTGCCAACCATGTGCAATTGAATTTGTACATTCTCCTTTTTCAATTGCTTCAGGTTTACCAGGAGTTCCATAAGTTCCCATAAAACTATTTCTAGCAGTATCAAATGAATTAATCTTTTTATTGGCATTAAAGAAGGCATAATGATTTCTTCTTTCACGATATTCTGTTTTATGGTAAATTGTTGATCCTACAACTTCAACTTCACCACAAGAATAATTTCTTTGGAAGTTTGTTGAATCATCTTGAGCATCCCATAAGCAGAATTCTACATATGAGAATAAGTCTAATGTTCTTTTCTTAGAATCATTATTTGTGATGGTAACTCTATTTAATAAAATGTTGTCATATTTAGGAACATACATTTCTTGTTTAACTTCAATCTTATTTTTCTTACCAATTATATTGGTATATCCCATACCATGATGGCATTCATAACTATCTAGTTTTGTTTGTGTTGGTTGCCAACCAGGGTTCCAAACTGTATTTTTATCTTTAATATATATATGGAATCCATCTTGGTCTAATGGAAGATTGTTATATCTATATCTTGTAATTCTTCTGAGTCTAGCATCTTTATAAAAAGCATAGCCACCAGCGGTATTAGATATTATAGTGAAAAATTCGTCACTACCTAAATAATTAATCCAAGGAAGAGGAGTTGAATAATTAGTAATTACATATTCCTTGTTTTTATCATCAAAATAACCATATTTCATAAATTTCCCTCCTGATATTTTAATTCGTAAACGATTAAGTCAATTATATCTATAACAACCTTTTTAAACAAGGGTTTTGTAAACGCTTGCATAATTTTAATTAATAGTTTTATAATAAAGAAAACGAAATCGTTTAAGTTATATCGTTAACTAAAATCTTCATAGTTTCTAGACACTATGGGGAGTCAAAGCTTAAAAGAAGGGAGAACAATAATGAAAAAACTTTTAAGTATTCTATTAGCTCTACTTATGGTTTTATCACTAAGTGCATGTGGCGGTGGTGAAACTAAAACCGATGATGTAGTTGAAGAAGGCAAAGTTCTAAACATCTGGACTTGGAACACTGAGTTCTGGGGATTCTTAGAGAAGTACTATGCTGATGAAACTATTGATGAGTACACTTTGAAAAAGGGTGATGTAACAATCAAACGTACTACATATCCTTCTGATGGTGGTGCTTATCAAGATGCTCTTGATGCTGCTTTATTAGCTCAAGCTGATGCTGCTGCTGATGAAAAGGTAGACTTATTCTTAGCTGAAGCTGACTATATCTTAAAGTACACTAACTCTGATGCTACTACTGATGTTACTGCTATTGGTGTTACTGATTTCTCTGATGCATATCAATATACTGTTGAAGCTGCATCTGATGCTAATGGCGTTGTTAAGGGTGTATCATTCCAATGCTGTCCTTCAGCAATTATCTACAGACGTTCAATTGCTAAAGAAGTATTAGGTACTGATGATCCAGTAGAAGTACAAGCTGCGATTTCTGATTGGGATAAATTCGATGCAGTAGCTGCACAAGCTAAAGAAAAAGGCTACTACATGATCAATACTACAAATGCTACTTATAGAATTTATTCAAACAATGTAACAAGTGCTTGGGTAGAAGATGGCAAATTAAATATTGATGCTAATATCGAAAGATGGATGGATCAATCTAAGAACTATGTAGACAATGGTTATACTGCTTATACATCTAACCTATGGGGCGATGAAGCTACTTCTGAAATGTTTGCATCTGGTAAGACTATGTGCTTTGTAGGACCAGCTTGGTACTACAACTTCTGTATGGGTAATGCTCAAGATGCTGAAAAAGGTTGCTATGGTGACTGGGCTATTTGCCAAGGTCCACAAGCTCACTTCTGGGGCGGTACTTGGATGTTAGCTGCAACTGGTACAGACAACCCTACAATGGTTGCTGATATCATGAATGCTTTCTTAAAGGATGAAGAAATACTAGATAAGATGGTTTCTGTTGAAATGCAATTCGTTAACTGCCAATCTATCAATAATAAATATGCTAATGATGCATCATATGGTAATGCATTCTTAGGTGGCCAAAACGATACAGCTATCTTTGCTGAACTTGCTAAGAACATTAAGTTCCAACATCAAACAATCTATGATCAATTATGTAATGAAGGTCTTCAAACTTATTACCAACAATATCTAGATGGTGCTGTTGATAAGGATGCTGCTATTGCTAATTTCAAAGATTATATCAAACAAACTTATCCAGCTATAACTGTTGAATAATCTCACTTACTAGCTGTAGCAGGAGGTTACCTGCTACAGCTTTTTTAAATAAGTAAGGCATAAATATTTATTTAAAAAATATAATTATAAGAAGGGAGAATAGTATATGGAAGAAAATAAGAAAAGTAAAGATAAATCCATATCTTATGCAAAATGGGGTTATATCTTTATAATTCCGTTCTTTGTTGTGTATTTCATTTTTACTTTCTATCCACAAGTTTTAACAGTCTACAATAGTTTCTTTGAAAACTATCGTGATGGTTTAACAGTGGTGGGTCCAAATTTTGTTGGTTTAGATAACTACAAAGCATTATTCCAAGTTAATAATGCTGGTTATATTCCTATCTTTAAATTCTTAGGAAATACAGTTATATTATGGTTAATTGGTGCTATACCACAATTTTTGGTTGCTATGTTGCTTGCCCTATTTTTTACAAGCACTAGATTAAATATTAAGGGACAACAAATATTTAAAACTATAATCTATATGCCAAATTTAATTATGGCAAGTGCCTTTGCAATGTTATTCTTTGCATTATTTTCTCAAGTTGGTCCAATTAATCAACTATTAATCTCAGCAGGATTAATAGACCATGCGATTAACTTTCTGGGCATGAAGATTACTGTAAGGTCTTTAATTGCGATAATGAACTTCTTAATGTGGTTTGGTAATACAACTATTCTATTAATGGCTGGTATTCAAGGTATAGATGAATCATTATTTGAATCCGCAAGGTTGGATGGTTCTACTTCAACACAAGTGTTCTTCAATATAACCATGCCATTACTAATGCCAATATTTATCTATGTATTTATTACATCATTAATTGGTGGTATTCAAATGTTTGATGTTCCAAGTATTTTAACTAATGGTTATGGTATACCAGACAATACTTCTATGACTCTGGTTATGTATTTAAATAACTTCCTTGGTGTTTCTAAAAACTATGGTATGGCTGGAGCTGTATCGGTAATATTATTTATTATCACTGCTGTTCTTTCAATTATAGTGTTTAAAACAATGGTAAAGGAAAAATAGGAAGGAGAAAGTAATGAAAAAAGACGTTAATAAAAGTGCTCAATTAAAGTTAACAATCTCAAGAATTTTGGTTTATGCGATATTGATTTTCTTAAGTTTTCTATGTTTATTCTTCTTCTATTTATTAATAATTAATGCAACTAGATCTGATGGACAATTAGATTCTGGTTTTACTGTTATTCCTGGAGGACATTTCTTAGAAAACTTCCATAATGCATGGCATGATGGTGATATCAATATCCCTAGAGGTATGCTTAATAGTTTCATCATTGCGATAAGTAGTGCTCTTCTTACAACTTATTTTTCAGCTTTGACAGCTTATGGAACATATGTTTATAACTTTAAACTAAAAAAATATGTTCATGTATTTATCTTAGCGATTATGATGATTCCATCTCAGGTTAGCGCAGTTGGTTTTATACAACTTGCTTTCAAGTATCATCTAACAAATAAATTATGGTTATTAATTATTCCTAGTATTGCTGCTCCTGGTACATATTTCTATATGCATCAATATTTAAAAGCAACTCTTCCTTTAGAAATGGTTGAGGCAGCTAGAATTGATGGTTCTAATGAATTTAGAATATTCAATGAAATAGTACTTCCAATCATGAAGCCAGCTATTGCGGTTCAAATGATTTTTGCTTTCATTGCTTCATGGAATAACTATTTCTTACCATCTTTATTGTTGAATAAGACAGAAACAAAGACTGTACCAGTATTGATTGCCCAATTAAGGTCTGCGGATTATACAAAGTTTGATATGGGTAAGGTTTATATGTTGATGTTGATGGCAATTATTCCAGTATTGATTATTTATATAATCTTATCTAAGTCAATTATTAAGGGTGTTACATCAGGTAGTGTTAAGGGTTAAAGGAGAAAAATATGGCAGAAGTAAAATTAGTTAATATTAAAAAAATATATCCAATTGATTCTAATAGAAAGAAAGAAAAGAAATTATTTAAGAAAAAAGTAGATGAGAATACAAAATCAAATAAAGCAAATCTACAAGTTACAAAGGAAGGTGTAGTTGCCGTACAAGAATTCTCTTTAGATATTAAGGATAATGAATTTATTGTACTTGTTGGACCTTCAGGTTGTGGCAAGTCTACAACATTAAGAATGATTGCAGGATTAGAAGAAATATCTGGTGGTGAGTTATATATTGATGGTCAACTAGTAAATTCAGTTGAACCAAAAGATAGAGATATTGCTATGGTTTTCCAATCATATGCTTTATATCCACATATGAGTGTTTATGATAATATGGCTTATTCTTTAAAGATTAAGAAAACACCTAAGGATGTAATCGATAAAAAGGTAAAAGAGGCAGCAGAAATACTTGATATTACCCAATATTTAGATAGAAAACCAAAAGCATTATCCGGTGGTCAAAGACAAAGAGTTGCCATTGGTAGAGCTATTGTTAGAAATCCTAAAGTATTATTGATGGATGAACCTTTAAGTAATCTAGATGCTAAGTTACGTAATCAAATGAGAGCTGAGATTATTAAATTAAGACAAAGAATCAATACTACTTTCATTTATGTTACACATGATCAAGTAGAAGCTATGACTTTAGGCGATAGAATCGTTGTTATGAAAGATGGCTATATCCAACAAATCGGTACACCACAAGAAGTATATGACCATCCAGCAAACCTATTCGTTTCTGGTTTTATTGGCACTCCTGCTATGAATTATTTTGATGCTAGATTATGTATTGAAAATGATAAATATGTTGTTAAAACAGATGAGATTGCTGTTGTTTTAGATGAAGAAAAGCAAGCTAGATTGAAGACTAATAAAGTAGTTGAACAAGATATAACCCTAGGCGTTAGACCAGATCATATTCAAATAGGTAATGATGGCATTAGTGCTAATGTTGAAGTATCAGAATTAATGGGTTCTTCATATCATTTACATATGAGTGTTAAAGGCAAGGATGTTATTGTAATTGTTCCAACAAATGGCAAACAAAGTGATTATAAAGGTCAAGAAGTAAAATTATCATTCACTGGTTCTGTATGTCATGTTTTCTCTAAAGAAAATCAAAAGAATTTGGAATATTAACTATGAAAGAGTTTATTGGTTATAAAAGAGGAATCAACCTTGGTGGTTGGTTTTCTCAATGTGATAATAGTGAAAAAAGATATGATAATTTTATCAAAAAAGATGATTTTAAACGTATATCAAGATGGGGTTTAGACCACGTTAGAATTCCTGTTGATTATAATCTTGTGCAAAATCTAGATGGCACTTTTAAAGAGAATGGTTTTAAACGTATCCAAAATTGTATTGATTGGTGTAAAGAATATAATCTCAATATGATTCTTGATTTACATAAAACTATCGGTTTTAGTTTTGATAGTGGTGAAAAAGAAAGTGGCTTTTTCGATAATAAGATATATCAAGAATATTTCTATTCATTATGGATAGAATTCACTAAAAGATTTTCTTTTAATAACAATATTGC
>CAVDLK010000010.1:0-2818 GCA_963609745.1 Erysipelotrichaceae bacterium
CTTTTTTAAGTTCAGGAAAAGCTTCAAATATAATTTCTCTTATGCCTCTATAATTTATATATCTTTTTAACTTCTTGTTATATTTTGATGTATTGTCTAGATTTATATCTACATTTAATACATAATCAAACTTAGTTAATAGATATATTAATGATTCATCATCACAATTTCTTCTACATCTTTTTCTTACATTATCAAAAAAATAACCAAGATTTTTTAAAACATGAAATTCATCACAACAAATAGTTGATTTACTAAAATAAAGTTTACATACTTGTCTATAATAATCATTTAAATCCATCGAAATATATTTAACCTTGCTTAGTTCACTAGTATGCGACTTATCATCATATGTTTTATTCTTAATAGATGAAAACTTGGATATTAAATAATCTTTTCTTCTATCAGGATAAATATCAACTATTTCGCCTGTTTTAAAGTCCATCATGATAAACATATATAAACCATCACTATCACTATTAGGAAAATAATGTTCATCAATTGATAAAGCGATTGGAAGATTATGCGGTTTAATATCAACACATTTATCAAATATACGTTGAACCTCAGTTGGTGTAATGTTGTATCTTTGTGCTACTTGATTATATGTGACATTGGCTCTTTTTAGATCCTTTAAAACATTTATTTTTGTTTCATGAGTAATCTTTTCATTTCTTAAAGCAAATGGGTTGCTTTCAGAAAAGGTTAAATCACAATCTAAACATTTATATCTTCTTTGTTTAAAAACAATATTGCATAATCTATTAGCAAATATAGAATGCTTTAATGTTTTCTTAGTGTAACCATGAACCTTGCCAGGTTTACCACATACTGGACATACATCTTTATCATTTCTAGATAAAGTAATATTAACTATAAAATTACCGTCAGTTCCATCAACATACTCAATAGTTTCTGCGTCTTTTTCATCTATATTGAGAATGTTCATGATAAACTTGTTTTGGATATTCGTATCCATACAAAAAACTCCTTTCTTATGAATTGCTTATAGCCAATAACAATTATAAACAAAGGAGTTTTTTAAATACATTTATAAAACCACAAGATTGTTATACATAAACCACACAAGTGTTAAACACCAACCACACCACAGATATAGTTAAAGGGGTAGCCACACCACACGGAAAGTTATATTACTTTTAAAAACAATGTGGCGATTCACATTGTTTTATTTAACTATTGAAGATCCACCAATGAATTCTCTGATAATTGAATTTTGGTTGATTGTACTATCATCATCGATTGTTTCTACGAACTTAAGGAATTCTAACATTCTTTGTGCTTCGGCATATTCTGGCTCGCTTCTTTTGATTTCTTGAAGTAATGGTTGAGCGTATTTTTTAAGTACTGCTAACTCATATATACAATTGGAATTAAAGAAGACATCGGCTTCAACATTGAATGGGAAGATATTAACATTTTCAGATTTTCTAACTTTTGCCCATTCTTGAATGATAGTGCTAGCACTTCTTCCTCTGAATTGATGGTCTCTTACTAGTCTTCTTAGCATTCTAGCATCAGTTGTTGGAATACGATTATGATGATCTATACCAATTGGGGTAAATGGTGAGATATATATTTTAAACTTTTCATTGTCATTTACACTATCAGTTAATAATTTATTTAGGGCATGTATTCCTTCAATAACTATGACACCATTTTTATCTAATTTAGTAAATCTAGTACCAAATACTTTTGTATTATTAAGAAAATCAAATACTGGTAAATCCACTTCTTTATATTGAAGTAGTTCATTTAATTGTTTTTTAAATAAATCAGTATCTACAGCTCTAATTGATTCTAAATCTATTTCACCATTTTCATCTCTTGGTTTTTCGTTTGCTTCAACAAAATAATCGTCTGTTCCTAAGTATAAAGGTTTAAGTCCATTAATTCTTAGTTGTATGCATAATCTTTTGGCAAATGTAGTTTTGCCACTACTTGATGGTCCACATATTAAAACAACACGTTTATTTTCTTGTTTAATCATGTCAGAAATATCTGAGATATTCTTTTCATGAAGTGCTTCTTGCATTAAGAATAAATCTTCATATTTATTTTTGTCGCTAGTCATTTCATTTAAATCAGATATGAATTCTACATTCATTAAATTGCCCCATTTATTTGCTTGTGAAAAGGCATTATATAGAAGTGTTTGATCTTCATATTCTGGTATTTGTAGTGGGTTTTCAGGATGAGGATATCTTAGCAGTGCTCCTACCTTATATGGTCTTAGTTCAAAATACTGTAAATAAGAGGTAGAAGGTACCATTAAATCATAGAAAATATCTATCTCATCATCTAATGAAAAGATATGAATAGAATCAATATTATTAATAGAATTTAATAGTTTATATGTTTCTTTTAATTTATGAGATTTGGCAAGTTCTAATGCTTGCTTTTTACTCATATATTCTTTATTAATTGGTATATTCATTTCTACCAATTGTTTCATTCTTTTTTCAATTGCTTGAATTTGTTCCTTAGAAATTAAAGGATTAGTAAAGGTATATAAACCTTTATTTAAAGAGTTGGCAATTGTTACTAATGTTTGTTTACCACATATATCATGTACCGCTTTAATATAAAGTAACTCTAAAGAATTTTGATATATTGTCCAAGTTGCTTGGTTTGTGATATCTAAAAATTGTAAGGTACCATCATGAGTTAAAATATGCTTTAATCCCCGATAACAATTATTAAACTTACAAGCATAAATAGGATAGGGCATTTTATCTTTATATTCTTGTAATAGTTCTTCAACGCTAATTCCCTTATTTACTTCAATAGTTTCTTC
>CAVDLK010000010.1:2899-17974 GCA_963609745.1 Erysipelotrichaceae bacterium
ATTTTTATTAATTCATTTGTTTTCATATCTAAATTATAAAATTTATGTAATTGTTAGTAAAACCTAATAGATTTTAAAGGATATAATTATCATAATGTTTAAGATATTTTGTAAGTTATTTGTTAAGGATTATCAAAATATAGAAGATAGTAAAGTAAGAGAAAGATATGGGATGGCTACATCAATATTTTCTATTATTTGTAATATATTTATGGTTATCTTTAAGTTAATAATTTCTTATATTACAAATTCCGTATCTATTAGGGCTGATGCTTATAATAACTTAAGTGATGTTGGTTCTAACTTAGCATCTTTATTTGGTTTTAAACTTTCTAATAAACATCCAGATAGGGAACATCCATATGGCCATGGTAGGATGGAATATATATCTGGTATGATAGTTGCTTTCTTGATTTTATTAGTTGGTTTTGAGGCTTTAAAAGAAGCAATCTTTAAAATAATCAATCCTATAACAATCAAATATAGTAATATCGCTATATTAATTTTAATTATTTCGATATTAACCAAATTATTAATGTCTTATATCAATAAGCAAGCAGCTAAAACTATTGATTCACCAACTTTAGATGCTGCCAGTCAAGATAGTATTAATGATGCTATTATGACTAGTGCTACACTTCTTTCTTTAATTGTTTTTAAGATAACTAATATTAATGCTGATGCTTATGTTGGATTGGTTGCTTCTGTATTTGTATTAAAGTCAGGACTAGGAATATTTAAAGAGGTTATGGATACAATATTGGGTAAAGTTCCTAGTAAGGAATTAATTGATGCCATAGAGGAAGATGTGTGTGCTCATAAAGGTGTTCTTGGGGTTCATGATTTAATGATGCATGATTATGGCCCTAGCCATCGTTTTGTTGTATTACATGCCGAGGTGGATGCTAGTATTCCTATAATGGAAACTCATGACACGATTGATAATATTGAAAATGAAATATTAGAAAAATATAAGATTCTTGCTACTATTCATATGGATCCAATTGATACGAAAGATGAATTAGTTAAAGAATTAAAAGTTAAGGTTAAGGATATTGTTTTAAAGATAAATGATAAATATAATATCCATGATTTAAGAGTTGTTAGAGGTACAACTCATACCAATATCGTTTTTGATGTTTTAATACCTGCTGATGATAAGATTAATCACGAAGAATTAAAGAAGACTATTGATTTAGAGGTTAAGAAATTAGACAGCAAGTATAATACTGTAATACAAATAGATCATGCTTTTGTATAATAATGAAAAGGAAAAGGATATGAAAATATATAGAAATAAGGATGAAAAGATTAGAAATATAATTGAAGAAGGCATTTTAAAAAGTGGTGGCTATTGTCCATGTAGAAGAGAACACATTGAGGATAATAAATGTATCTGTCAAGAATTTAGAGATCAAATAGCTGATCCTAATTATGAGGGATATTGCCATTGTATGCTTTACTATAAGGAAAAGTAATGAAACATTGTATTCTTGTTAAATTTAGAAAGGATGTTGATTATAAAAAATTAATTCCGGAGATTAAGGAATTATTTGATAATTGTAAAGAAATTGTTGGAATTGATGATGTTTTGGTATATGAAAATGTTATCGATAGAAGCAATCGTTATAATTTGATGATACAAATTATCATGAATAAGGATGCTTTAAGTACTTATGATGAATGTATATATCATAAGATATGGAAAGATAAATATGGTTCTTTAATTGAAAGTAAGGCTATATTTGATATGGAAGATGTGTATTAAGCAATTAAGGCAACCATTAAATCATTAACATTTGTTCCAGTTGGACCAGTTATTATTAAACCATCTACTTGTTTTAAAGTATTATATGAATCATTATTATCTAGAACTGAATCAATATTAATATTCAGTTCTTTTATTTTATTTATTATATCCTTATCAACATAGCCGCCTGCAGCATCAGTAGGACCATCAGTTCCATCACTTCCAAGTGAGAATAAGGCAACATTGTCATTAATAAATCTAGCAGCAGATAGAGCTAGTTCTTGATTTCTACCACCCTTACCATTTCCTTTTATTATTACTACTGTTTCTCCACCCATAATAAGACAAGTTCCTGGTTCTTGTTTATTGGCAAGTAAAGCAAATTCCTTACCTACATTTTTGGCAATACCTTGTTCATTATCTTTGATTATTATTGGCTTATATCCTAATTGTTTTGCTTTATTATAAGCTGCTATACATAATTGTTTAACTGAACCACTTATTATTGTTTCAACATCTTCAATATTTTTTGGTGTTTCAATATTAATATATTTCATAGCATCATCTGATAGATGTAAAGAATATTTATTAATAATGTTTAAAGCATCTTGGCAAGTTGAACTATCGATATATGCAGGGCCAGAAGCAATCATATCTAATGGGTCATTGATAATATCAGATAATACAATATAAAATATATGGGCAGGTTTACAATGCAAAGCAAATTTACCACCTTTAACTTTAGATAATCTTTTTCTAATAGTATTTATTTCTTCAATTGAAGCACCTGATTTTAATAATTGATCATTTATGTCTTGTAATTCTTTTAAAGATAAATAAGAGTCTTCAAATAAAGCTGAACCACCACCAGACACTAAAAAGATAACAGTATCATCTTGAGATAGATTTTCTGTAATTTCTAATGCACATTTAGTTGCATTAAAGGTATTTTCATCACTTATTGGGTGACCTGCTTCATACATCTCACAATTCTTAATTGGTGATTTTATATGTTGATATTTAGATATAACTATTCCCTTATCAATATCAATAATCTCCACTGCACTCTTAGCCATTTCATAAGCAGCCTTACCAATAGCAACCATTATTTTCTTACCACTAGAAAATGTTTTTCCTTCTAATGCCTTTCTTACTGCTTCATTAGGTTTTACTTGGTTAATAGAATATTCAATTATTTCTTTTGCATCAGTTTTTAAATTCATATAAACATTATAATTTTAAAGGTTATTCGTAAGCAAATATCTACATTAATTATTTATTATTTGATACAATTTCATTGCATGTTTAAAAGAATATTAAAAATATTATTACTTGTAATTGTAGTTGCAACAAATACAATTAACATTCATGCCGAAGGGCTATCTTTATCTGTATCTACATCCGAACCTAAGTGTGGCGAACCTATGACTTTTACTTTAAATGCTAGCGGTGGAAGTGGAACATATAAATATATGCTTTCTACCGTTTGCGATGATGAGAATGTTTATGTTATTGATCCGACTAGGAGTAGTTATGTTGAAAGTAATGAGTTTACTTTTACCTTTTATGCTTCTGGTACATATAGCCTATATTTTTATGTTCTTGATACAGGCGATGGTTATGATTATAAACGCGAAACTATAACAGTTAGTATAAATGATACAAATTACCCTAGTGTTAATGAAGTAGTTGAAAGCGCAGTAAATGAGTGCCTTAATGCGGGGCAGACTAGTGATTTTGATAAAGCATTATGGTTACATGATTGGCTATTAAATAGATGTAAGTATGATAATTCTTATCTATATTGTGGTCCTGAAGGAGTATTGTGTCGTGGTATTGGGACATGTGAATCATATCATAGAGCTTATGCGAAATTATTAACTAAAGCTGGAATTGAGGCAACTGATATTAGAGATACTGGCGACAATCATGTTTGGACTGCCGCAAAACTTGATGGTAAGTGGTATCATATTGATCCCACTTGGGATGATAGTTATAACAATATGAGTTCTTATGAAAGCCACTTATATTTTGGCTTGACTGATGAAATAATTCAGATGGTTCATAAGCATCATAGTCCTAAAGATGGCTATAATTGTAATGATTTAGATGATAATTATTTTATTAAAACAGGCGAAATAAGTACTTGGTCTGACGAACTAGAAGATAGTATTAAGAATAATATAAAAGAAAATAAGACTTCTTTTGATATAGAAATAAAGAACCAATTACCTGAATCTTATAATAACGTTATTTATAATCTCGTAGCTTATAAATTTAATAGAGATGGTATAGATATTGATGGTGCACATTATAATTTAACCACCTCATATAAATATGATAGATGGGACAAGAGTATTTTTTATTCTTTTGGAAACTTAACAATCACAAATGTTGAAAAGCAAGATATAGTTGTTAATGTTAAGGATTTAAGTCTACAAGAAGGTTCTATTGTTTATGTTGATGGCCAATCTGTAACAGTGGATAAAGATAATAATGTTGTTATTGATGAAGACTCAAAAGTACTTATTACTTATCAAACAAAGAATTCCGATAGTAGCGATAAGCATAATCAATATCCTACTGGTATGAGTGTTTATTTTATTAAGCATAATAGTTTGGGCTATTATTTAACTCATAATAGTAATTTTGATAATATTTTAAATTATGCTGGAGCATCAATTAGAGTAAGTGGTAAAAAGGGAATAAGAATAATTACTTCGATTGCTACTGATAAAAGGGATAAGCTTATCAATAATAATATTGATGGTTATAAGGTAATGGAATATGGAACGTTGATGTGCTGGGCTTCTAAGTTGGCGCCAAATAAAGAACCAACACTTGGTATGCAGAATGTACAAAAAGGTCGAGCATATTCTCGAGATGGCAATTTAAATGCTGTTTATAAACAAGAAAATGGTCTAACAAAATATACTAATACCTTAGTAGGTAATTATAGTGATGAACAATGTGCTAGTGATTTTGCGATGCGTTCATATATGATTATTAGGCCAACTGATGCAAGTGATGATAGTAGGGATATAGTTTTATATGGTGGAACATTATATCGTTCTATTTCTTATGTTGCTTTACAAAATAAGAATATATTTAAACCTGGAACTGATGGTTATGAATATATATGGAGTTTAATAAAAGCTGCTTATCCTGATACATATAATGCGGAGTATAAGGGGTAAAAATGAAAAGATTGTTGATATTAAGTTTACTTATGCTTTGTGCTTGTTCAAGTGAGGTTAAGGATATTGATTCAAAGGATAATATTATCAATGAATTAAGTCCTAAATTTATATATGAGACAGGTATATGTTTAAAAGATAATACGATGGTTGAGTATTCATCTTTAAATCGTGATAAACAAATTCATGTTGTTGATGAAGATGATTCCTATTATTACTTTGATAACAACAATCTTATATTGGCTATTGATAAAAGATATGTAAGAAAAGCTGATGAGGCAGCATTTAAAGAATATACAGGATATACCAAGAATGGTTCAAAGTTATATTCTGATTTAGATTTAAATGATGATATTAAGAAATTTAGTTTAAATAATGAAGTTCAAGTATTAGATGAGTTTGTTGGAATATTATATGTTCAATATGAAGATGTTTTTGGTTATATGTCTAAGTCAGAGGTAAGTAATAAAAAGATAAGTACTTATGTAGCACCTAAACCATCTGTTTCAGATAATGTTGATACTACACCTGATTATAGTGGTGGTGGAAGCGATAATACCCCTACGCCATCTGAGCCTAGTCCAGCTCCATCAAGTGGTGATGGTGAAGATATAACATTAGCCTATCATGGTGAAAGTCAAATTGTTTTATTGAGTGATAGTGGCATAGATGCTAGGGTTTTAGCTGATAATATTAAAACATATATCACAAAATTAAATAGAGGTGATGTTGTCAAAGTTTTAGATAGTGATGAAGAATATTGTGAAATATTGATTGATGGTAGACGTGGAAAAATAAAGAAAGCATATGTCAGATTAGATAGCGAAGAGGCTTATGAAGTTTGGGATGGATATGCTAAGAGTAATATTAGAGTTTATGATGATTCTGGTTTAATTAAAAGATGTAAACTTAATGAAATATTACATATTGTTGATGAAATAGATGGTAAATATGTTGTTGAATTAGAAGATGGTTTTGGCTATGTTGATAAGGGTGATGTTTCTAAAACAGAGAATAAAGTTTATGTAGCACCTAAACCATCTGTTCAAGATAATGTTGATACTACACCTGATTATAGTGGCGGTGGAAGTGAAAGTAGTACTCCTGCGCCAACTGAGCCAACACCTGAGCCAAGCGTAGAATGGACACCTGAGGTTTTATAATATGAAGAAGAATAAGATTTTATATTATGTATCTTTAGTACTTGGTTTAATATTTATAATTATTGGTTCTATTTTCTTAATAAAAAATATTAGTAATACTAGCGGTATAAGTGAAGAATATATTGAAGATAAAAGATTATATTTAAATGGTGATATTAAAGTTATAGAGAATGCTTATGATGATGAGTTTGATATATCTGTTGCTTCACCAATTTTAATTAGAAATGTAGAAATGGTTCAATATTATAAAGATGATGAAGGTGTAAGAATGGTATTGGCTAATTATCCTATAGCATCTTTTGATGATTATATAAATCCTGATTTTTCTAATATAAGAAGTAAAGTATTTTATGGTGACTCTAAAATTAATGATATTGTTTTGGATGAAACTATTTTGAAGCAAATATATATAAACAATTTTGATAGTCCTTTAATATATAAACAAGTTGAGGATTTACCTTTAGAAAATGGTGATGTTTATAATTTGGTTTACAACAATGGGGCATATGTAACAGCATCAGATGAGTGGCACTTGGGTGATATTAGAGTTACTTATTATTATCTAGATGAAGAGGAATTAAAGGATTTTACTGTTGTTGCTAGATGTAAGGATAATAAATTAATAATGGATGATAATTCTATAATATTGAATGAATATAAGAGTATTAAGGATATAAAGAATTTATTAAAAAGTAATTTAATATTAATGTATATATGTTTTGCTTTAGGTATTTTATTTGTTGTATTGGGATTATTATTTAATAAGGATAAGGGTGTATAAATCTACAATATATGTCACAAGCGTTTTTATTGTTAAAATATGTTAAAATTAATAAGAAGCGAAAGGATATTGTATAAAACGATAATTATTAATATGAGAGAATTTTATGAAGCAATAGGCGGAAATTATGATGAAGTGATACAAAGACTTCCTTCGGAAGCGCTTATTAAGAAATTTGTTTTAAAATTTAAAGATGATCCTTCTTATAATGATCTTGTAAAGGCAAAAGAAGAAAATAATATAGATGCTGCTTTTCTTGCGGCTCATACTTTAAAGGGTGTTGCGGCAACTTTAGGTTTTACTGATTTATCTTTAAAGGCATCTGAATTAACTGAACAATTACGTCCAAAGCTAACAATGGCTGATGATAGTTATTTTAAGGCTGTTGATGAAGCTTATGAAAAGGTGAGTAAGGAATTAAATAAAATCGAAGAATAATAGGTGTGAAGTAAAATGAATAAGCAAAGAAAGATACTTATAGCTGATGATTCTAAGATAAACCAAGAATTTCTTGCGGAAATATTAGGTGATAAGTATCAATATGCCTATGCAAATAATGGGGCAGAAGTTATTGAGTATTTAAATAACAACTTTGATGTTGATATTCTTTTGCTTGATATAAATATGCCTATCATGAATGGTTTTGATGTTTTAGAAACTATGAATGAAAGACATTGGATTGAAGAGATTCCAGTTGTTGTTATTTCGGGAGAATCTGATACTGAATTTTTAAGAAAAGCTTATGAATTAGGTGCTACAGATTATATTCCTCGTCCTTTCTCTGATATTACTGTTCAATCCCGTGTTAAGAACACTTTAACAATCTATACAAAGCAAAAACAACTTGTTCAATTGGTTGAAGAACAAGTTTATGAAAGAGAAGAATTATCTAATACGATGATTAATATCTTCTCGCATACAGTTGAACAAAGAAATTTTGAATCAGGTAAGCATTCATTAAATATTCGTAAGATTTCTGATATGCTTCTTCATGAATTAATGAAGATTACTGATCAATATCATTTAAGTGAAAAGTCTATATCAATTATTTCTTCTTTATCGACTTTCCATGATATAGGTAAGATTTCTATTCCTAGGGCTATTTTAAATAAACCAGGAAAATTAGATCCTGAGGAATGGGAAATAATGAAGACTCATTCTGCTAAGGGTGATGAAATAATTGCTTCTGCGGAAATTCCTCAAGATACCTTTGTTGTTAAGACGGCAAGGGAGATATGTCGTTGGCATCATGAAAGATGGGATGGTAAGGGATATCCTGATGGTCTAGTTGGTGATGAAATTCCTATCTCTGCTCAAGTTGTTGCCATGGCTGATGTTTATGATGCTTTAACAAGTGAGCGTTGTTATAAAGAGGCATTTTCGCATGACAAGGCCATTGAAATGATTTGTAATGGTGAATGTGGTAGTTTTAATCCACAATTAATTCAATGTTTAAGAGTTATTTCGCCTATATTAAAGAATGCTTTACAAGATGATTTTTCAGAAAATATTGAAAAGAGAAATGTTGAGGTATTAACTAAGGAAGCATTAACAAACAAGGAACTTCCTTTAGATGATCGTTCTAGTCGTTTATTTGAAAATGAAAAAGTAAAGAAAGAATTCTTTATGAAACAGGCTGCTGGTATACAATTTGAATTTGATGTTCCAAGTAGTAAGATTTCATATAATGATTGGGATGATAATATATTAGGCAAATCATTCTATTTTTCTGAACATGAAGAAAAGGGAATGTTATCACAAGAGGATTATCTTAAATTTTTAGAAAATTTAAGTAAGACAAGTCGTGAAAAACCTGATTTTTCAATGGATGTTTTAATTCTAGTTAATAATACTTATCGTTGGCATAGATTAAATGTATTAACAGTATGGCCTATTAGAGGTGATGAATATATCAGTGTATTAGGCCAATATATTGATATACATGATGAAGTAACTGCTAGTGCTTTAGATTATTTATTGGCTAATGAACAATTAAGTACTCTTTATAACTATTTAAGGAAGATATTTAAGGTAGTTAGAATTATTGATCCTAGTACTCATAAGGAACTTACTTTTGCTAAGAGTGGTGAGATTATTAGAACAGATGTTAATTGTAGTGACTATTGGGATAAAAATAATAAATGTGAGAATTGTGCCTTTATTAATAAAAGTCCTTCAGGAATTATTACTCATTTAGAGACTAAGGATGGTGTTTTATATTCTGTTATTTCTAAAGTGGGAACTATAAAAGGACAAGATTTTGTATTGCAAATGGGTTTCCCAATGGATAATTCATGTTCTACAAATGATTTAAGTGATTTGCCTGAACGTACTCGTGTATTAATGTTGAATTTCTATAAGGATGGTACAACTGATACTTATTCAAGAATTTATTTAGAGGATTTTGAATCAAGTGTTGTTAATTCTGATGCTTTGATAATGTGCGATATTGATAATTTTAAAAGTATAAATGATAACTATGGTCATCTTGCTGGAGATGCAGCACTTAGAAGTATTGCTTCAATATTAAAACAAGAAACTATTAATAAGGGTGTGGTAGTACGATATGGTGGTGATGAGTTTATTGTTATATTCCATAAAATAAGTGGTCAAGAGTTTGAAGATACAATGAGGAATATAAAAGCTAAAATTAGTGATGTTGTTCTTGATGAATACAATTTCCATTTCTCAGCAAGTATTGGTGGTACACGTCAAAGGGGAACTTTAAAAGAGATGGTTGCTGCTGCTGATAAACATATGTATGCCAATAAATCTAGGCAAAATTAATAAAAGAATATCAAAATAGTTAGAAAGTCAGTTAAAAACTGGCTTTTTTAATAGGTAAATCAAGTATAAAAATAAAAAAGTGATATAATCAACTCTAGTCGGCATTGTCACGAGAATTATTAAAAAAGGAGGCATTTATGGACAAGATTAATTTAGAAAAATATGGAATTAATGGTGTGAAGGAAATTGTATATAATCCTGACTATGATGTTTTATTTAATGAAGAAACTAAGTCTGGACTAGAGGGCTATGAAGTAGGTCAAGTTACTGAGCTTGGTGCAGTTAATGTTATGACTGGTATTTATACTGGTAGATCTCCTAAAGATAAATATATAGTTATGGATGAAAATTCTAAGGATACTATTTGGTGGACTAGTGATGAATATAAGAATGATAACCATCCAATGAGTATTGATACTTGGAATACAGTTAAGGAAATTGCTAAAAAACAATTAAGCGATAAGAGATTATTTGTTGTTGATGCATATTGTGGTGCAAACAAAGATACTCGTATGGCTGTTAGATTTATTATGGAAGTTGCTTGGCAAGCACATTTCGTTAGAAATATGTTTATTAAGCCAAGTAAAGAAGAATTAGAATCTTTTGAACCTGATTTTATTGTATATTGTGCATCTAAGGCTAAGGTTGATAATTATAAGGAATTAGGCTTAAATTCAGAGACTTGTGTTGCTTTCAATATCACTTCTAAAGAACAAGTTATTATCAATACTTGGTATGGTGGTGAAATGAAGAAGGGTATGTTCTCAATGATGAACTATTATCTTCCTTTAAAGGGTATTGCTTCAATGCATTGTAGCGCTAATACTGATATGGAAGGTAAGAATACTGCTATCTTCTTCGGTTTATCTGGAACAGGTAAGACTACTTTATCAACAGATCCTAAGAGATTATTAATCGGTGATGATGAACATGGTTGGGATGATAATGGCGTATTTAACCTTGAAGGTGGTTGCTATGCTAAGGTTATCAATCTAGATGCTGAATCAGAACCTGATATCTATAATGCCATCAAGAAAGATGCATTACTAGAAAATGTTACAGTTGATGAAAATGGTAAGATTGATTTCGCTGATAAGTCAGTTACTGAAAATACTCGTGTTTCTTATCCAATTAATCATATTAAGAATATCGTTAAACCAGTATCTAGTGCTCCAGCAGCAAAGAGTGTTATCTTCTTATCAGCTGATGCTTTCGGTGTATTACCTCCAGTATCTATTCTTACTCCTGAACAAACTCAATATTACTTCTTGTCAGGATTTACAGCTAAACTAGCTGGTACAGAAAGAGGAATCACTGAACCTACTCCAACATTTAGTGCTTGCTTTGGCCAAGCTTTCCTAGAATTACATCCAACAAAATATGCTCAAGAATTAGTTAAGAAGATGAAGGCTTCTGGTGCTAAGGCATATTTAGTTAATACTGGTTGGAATGGTACTGGTAAGAGAATTTCTATCAAGGATACTAGAGGTATCATTGATGCTATATTGTCTGGTGCTATCAATGAATGTGAAACTAAGAAGATTGCTTATTTCGATTTAGAAGTTCCTACATCTTTAGAGGGTGTTGATACTCATATCTTAGATCCAAAAGATACATATGCTGATCCTCAAGAATGGGATACAAAGGCTAAGGATTTAGCTGCAAGATTTATTAAGAACTTCACTAAATATGAAACAAATGAAGCTGGTAAAGCATTAGTTAATGCTGGTCCAAAACTATAATTTTTAAAGTTCAATATTTTATTATTGAACTTTTTTAGAAAGGAACTATATGGTAAAAATTGTTGAGACATCGGTTCGTGATGGCCATCAATCATTATTTGCGACAAGAATGACTACTGAAGAAGTAGTTAAACTATGCAAGATTTATGATGATGTAGGTTATCATGCAATTGAAGTTTGGGGTGGTGCTACTTTCGATTCTTGTATGAGATTCTTAAATGAAGATCCATGGGAAAGATTAAGAGAAGTTAGAAAAGTATGCAAGAAGACAAAACTTCAAATGTTATTTAGAGGACAAAATATCTTAGGCTATCGTCATTATAGTGATGATGTTGTAGATATGTTCTGTAAGAAGTCTATTGAAAATGGTATTGATATTATTAGAGTATTTGATGCTTTAAATGATATTCGTAATTTAAAACAAGCTGTAGAATCTACTAAGAAATATGGTGGAGAATGTCAAATTGCTTTATCTTATACAACTAGTCCAGTTCATACTATTGATTATTATGTATCTTTAGCTAAGGATATTGAAAAATTAGGAGCTGATTCAATTTGTATTAAGGATATGGCTGGTGTTTTAACACCTAATGATGCTACTAGTTTAATTACTGCTTTAAAAAAGGAAATCAAGATTCCACTAGAACTACATTCACATTGCACAGCTGGAGTATGTGAGATGACATATATGGCTGCTATTAAGGCTGGTATTGATATTATTGATACTTCTATGTCACCTTTATCAAATGGTACTGCTCAACCATCAACTCAAGCTATGAATACAGTTTTAAAGGGTACAGAATATGATCCTAAATTAAATTTAGAGGCAATTCATAAGGCTGAACCTATTGTTACTGATATCGTTAATAAATATGTTAAGAATGGTTTATTAAATCCAAAATCATTACAAATCAATCCTAATATCTTAACTTATCAAGTACCTGGTGGTATGTTGTCTAATATGATTAAACAACTAACTGATCAAGGTGCTATGGACAAGTATGAAGAAGTATTAAGAGAGATTCCTAATGTTAGAAAAGATTTAGGTTATCCACCACTTGTAACACCTATGTCACAAATGGTTGGTACACAAGCTGTATTGAACATCTTAAATGGTGAAAGATATAAGATGTGTGCTAAGGAAATCAAGGATTATCTACATGGTAAATATGGTAAGGCTCCAGCACCAATTAATGAAGAAGTTAAGAAGAAGATAATTGGTGATGATGAAGTAATTACTTGTCGTCCTGCTGATTTACTTGAACCTGAATTTGAATCTTTGAAAGAAAAGTATAAGGATATCGCAAGATGTGATGAAGATGTATTATCACTTGCCTTATTTGAACAAGTTGCTACTGAATTCCTTAAGAAGAAATATCAAGGTGAACAAGTAGAAACTGATGAATTTGAAATGTTTGTATAGGAGGAACTATGGATAAATATTATGGATTAATTGCATTAGTAATATTACTTATAGTTCTAGTAATATTCATTAAATATCAAGTAAATAAAGAAGATGAAGTAGAGGAAGAAGTAGTTGAAACTAAGGAAGTTAAAATTGCTAAAGCTCCTCTAGATTTAAATGATGAAGATGCTGTAGTTGCTAGTTTGATTGCTAGTATCGAATGTCGTAATGAAACAAAAAAGAATGTACAAGTAATTAGCGTTAGAAAGGTTGGTTAATATGAAACTATATAAAGTAAAAGTTAATGGTAAAGTTTATGAAGTAGAAGTTGAAGCAGTTGAACAAAGACAAGGAAATATTGAAACTGCAAGTGCTCCAGTTAAGAATGAATCTACAGGTGCTACTGGTTCAAATACTATTCTTGCACCTATTGCTGGTAAAGTATTAGATATCAAGGTAAAAGTTGGTGATGTAGTTAAGGAAAACCAAACAGTTGCTGTTATTGAAGCTATGAAACTAGAAAATGAAATTCAATCACAATATGCTGGTAAGGTTGTTGATATCTTAGTATCTGCTGGTGATAGCGTTAAGAATAAGGATGCTTTAATTGTTCTAGAATAATGAAAACAATACATTTTGATATTATTGATTCTACAAATACATATTTAAAGAATAATTACCAGAATTTAGATGATATGACATTTGTAAGTGCTACTAGTCAAAGTAGCGGTAGGGGTAGAAATAATCGAACTTGGTTAGATGATGGAAATAATTTATTATTCTCCTTATTAATTAAAAATGATTATTTAATGGATTCCTATAAAATACTTTCCATATTATCTGCTTTCAGTATTATTGAAGTACTAGAAACTTATGGTATTAATAATTTAAGTATTAAATGGCCTAATGATGTCTATGTTGGTGATAATAAAATATGTGGTATTTTACTTGAATCAGTATCAAAAGAAAAATTAGAATGTTTAATCGTTGGTGTAGGTTTAAATGTTAATCAAGATATATTTGAAGGTGAATTTATTCATCAACCTACTTCAATGAAAAATATCTTAAATATCAATATTGATATTGATGAATTAAAGAATAAGATTTATGAAAGATTTGTTGATAATCTAAATAAATTGAAAAATAATTATTATTTCTATGATGATATAGCTAAATATGATTATTTAAGGGGTAAACAAGTATATGCTTTGATAAATAACAATAAATGTTTAGTTAATGTATTAGGAATAAATGATGATTATTCTTTAAGAATAAAATATGAAGATAAAATAGAGAATATTGAAACTGGAGAGATCAGTTTCCATATATAGGGGGTTTTTATGGATTTTTTAATTGAAAATTTGTTGTCCATCACTTGGCAACAAGTAGTAATGTGGGCAATTGGAGCTATCTTAATCTATCTAGCTATAGAAAAAGATATGGAACCTACTTTATTACTACCAATGGGTTTTGGTGCAATATTAGTTAACTTGCCAGGTGCTAGTGCTGTAGGTTCTTGGATTAATGGTGTATTTGAGGATGGCCCATTATCTACTTTATACAATGCTGGTATTTCTAATGAATTACTACCATTATTATTATTCATTGGTATTGGTGCAATGTGTGACTTTGGTCCATTACTATCTAATCCTGGACTAATGATGTTTGGTGCTGCAGCACAATTTGGTATCTTCTTTACTTTCTGTCTAGCAAGCACTATCTTCCCAGTAAATGATGCCGCATCAATTGCTACTATCGGTGCTGCTGATGGTCCAACTGCTATCGTAGTTGCCCAAAAGCTAAAATCATCATATGTTGGTCCAATTATGGTTGCTGCTTATTCTTATATGGCACTTGTTCCAATTATTCAACCTCCAGTAATTAGATTATTAACTACTAAGAATGAAAGAAGAATAAGAATGGATTACAATCCTCAACAAGTATCTAAATTAACTAGAATCTTATTCCCAATCATTATTACTGTAATTGCTGGTATTGTATCTCCTGATTCTGTATCTCTAGTAGGTTTCTTGATGTTTGGTAACCTATTAAAAGAATGTGGTGTATTAAATGGCTTAAAAGAAGCAGCTGAAGGTCCTTTAACAAATATCATTACTTTACTATTAGGTATTACTATTGCTTCACAAATGCAAGCTGAAAAGTTCTTACAACTTGATACTCTAATGGTTATGGGACTAGGTTTGTTTGCCTTTGTATTTGATACAGCAGGTGGTGTACTATTCGCTAAGT
>CAVDLK010000011.1:0-17456 GCA_963609745.1 Erysipelotrichaceae bacterium
CAAGCAGTAGTGGTTGAAGCAAGAATCCCAATGCTTTAGCTGTGGGAGTGTCAAGTTCTTTTCCACCCCTACAAGAAAAAAATCTAACCACTCTTCGCTCATTTTTGAAGAGGAAAGCATTTTTAAATTTTCATTTAGCTCATATTGATATTTATTGATAATAGTTGCCCCATGCCTTGCCATAGCCCAACGTTTTGCTTGTTTTTCTAAAGAGGTACAATAAAATCCATATCCAAAATCTTTATAGAAACCATTTTGTAAAATGCATTGTTGATATAAATATATTTCGTTCATAATTTTGTATCCAAGTTTGATTAAAACTAGATTTGAAGTTTTTCTAATTCCATTATTTCTTCCATGGTACAATTCAAAGCTACAGCAATTAGTTGTATTGTCTTGGCTGAGCATTTTCCAATAGAGCTCTTGCCAGAACATATATCAACAATAGTAGTTTTAGGAATAGCACAATCTTTGATAAATGATATCTGGTGATATTCTTTTTATCTAGTAACTCCTGTAAAGTCATATTAATATCGTTGTATCGGTACACCGACTAATAGTCAATGAAACAACCTTTATACAAGTATTGCATAATAAAAGACACCATTGTGTAGTGTCTTTGTGTGTTTGAAAGTTTTTAATTAAGCTTTCTTTTCTGCTTTTTGTTTTTCTTGTTCTAGTTCTTTATTAACATCCATAAACAAGATGATGATAACCATTACTATTGCAAATGCTCCTGGTATTATGCCTAGTAATGAGATAATTGCATTATTAGCGCTCTCTGTTTGAGTGATTGCTGTTGAGATAAAGCCAGATGCAGCTAAGGCAGCTGTCATTATCTTATTTGAACCTGCTTCAGCAAGTTTAGTAATTAGGTTATCACCAGCACCAACCATTGAGTCCATTCTGAAGCCATTTTGATATTCTAGGATATCAGTAATGTTATTTCTATTGGTATTGAACATAATGAATGTTAATGTGATGCCTACGGCAAATGTGAAGGCATTTATACAAACAGTAAGCATTGAATTAGGGTTGATTAAGAATGGAATCTTACCAACTATTTGAATGAATGCAGCAAATAACATAGTTTTTTTACGACCTAGTTTTGTATCAATTGCTGGTCCAACTAGAGCAGTAATGATAGCGAATACTAGATATACTGCTTGGATTGGTAGAGCTTTAGAAGAGCTACCTAATATGAACGCAGCATAGTAGTTAATATTATTCATAATTAGGGTATTGATAATACCATAACATAAGATATAAGCCATATTTAATATCCATGATTTACATTTAAATAATCTTGAATATGCTTCAACAAAACCAATCTTTCTTTCTTGTTCTGGTTCTTGTTTAATTCTTTCATGACTTGTAAAGTAATGGAATAAGGCACCTAATATACAGATAATACCCATGATAATTGCTGCTTTAGTAAATGCAGATGCATCAGATCTATTCCAAATATCGTGATCTTTTAAGCCGCCTAATGCTTTAATGATAGGAAGAATTGCGACAGCACCTAAACCACCACCAACAGCACCACCTAGAGATCTATAAGCATTGATAGATTTTCTATCTGAATCTAAGTGTGTAGTAACTGATGCTAGTGAGTTATATGGAATTCCAAGGAAGGTATATAGACCTTCAAAGATGAAGTAGATTGCTAGGCCTAAGAAGAAATATGTATCTGGGTCAACATGGAAATCAATGAAGATTAATACTAAACTAATAGCCCATGGAACACAGCAATATAAGGCATATGGTCTAATTTTTTCACCATTTTTGAATTTATGGTTATTACAGAATAAGGCAATTAGTGGGTCATTGATGGCATCCCAAATTGTACCAATCATAAGCATAGTTCCAGCCTTAGCAACATCAAGTCCTAATACTAATGTAAGGAATGTTAGATAATATGTTCCTTTTAAGTTATAGGAGATGTTCAAAGACATAGAGTAAGTGAAGAAGCCAAACTTTTCAATAAATTTTAATTTACCAATTTTTTCTGACATATTTATACCCCCTTCGATTCTTCTAATTCTTTATCAACATCAATTAAGTAAGCTACGATAATTGATAATATACTAATTATACACGGAATAATTCCAATCATTATTATAATTGCATTTATAGCTGTTTTTGGCTGATTTAGACCTAAGGCCGCTGAAAAACCTGCAGCACTAAGTATTACACCCATTAATTTCTTACAAGCAGCCTCACCCATTTTAGTGAATAAGTTATCACCAGCTGCTGCCATTGAATCAATTCTTTTACCATTATTATTTTCAATAATATCGACAATATTATTTCTATTTAAATTCATAATTACAAATTGATAAGTACAACCAATACCAGTTGTTGCTGCATTAATATAGATACCAATTGTTGAATATGGGAAGAGGATAAAAGGTATTTTACCAACAACAGCAAGCAACATTGTTACTATCATGGCTTTTTTTCTTCCCAATAGGGAATCAATCTTAGGTGCTAACATTGATGTTGCTATGGCACAAACAATATAACTTGCTAGAACTGGTGTTCCTTTGTTTATATCTCCCATTACATATTGGGCATAGTAATTAATACAAGTCATCAAGAAAGCAATAGTTAGTCCATAGAATAAGATATATAAAACATTTAAGCGCCATGATTTACATGAGAATAATAATTTATAAGCTTCTTTTAAACTTAATTTATCTTCATGTTCATTCTTTGCTTGTACTCTTTCTCTAGTTGTGGAATAGTGGAAGATACAACTTAATAAAACAATAAAGCCTAATACTGATGCGGTTAATATCAATGCTTTAGCATCACTTGGTGCTAATACTTTAATCTTTTTACCTGCGAATATGGCTAATAATGATGGCACAAATAATGTTCCTAGAGTAGTACCTAATATGCCACCTAATGACCTAAAGGCGTTGATTGATTTTCTATCTTCATCTCTGTTTGTCGCAAGAGATCCTAGAGAATTATAAGGTATGGCAACAAAGGTATTAAATATTTCATAGAAGATATAGATAATTGCTGCCAGGGTTATGGTTGCCCATCTAGGTAAATCAAATGGAAACTTTACAAATAATAAGGTAGAAAATATGGCAAATGGTAGAGCACAAATTAGGGCATAGGGTCTTAATTTCTCACCATTTTTGAATTTTCTATTAGCGGTGAATAAACCAATAAGAGGATCATTAATGGCATCCCACAATGTTCCAATGGCAAATATAGTTCCTGCTTCTGATGCACTTAGTTCCAATATATTTGTTAGAAACAACATGTAATATGTTGAGCGCATATTAAAACTAATATTGATAGCGGTAGAGAAAGTTAGAAAACCTAATTTTTCACTTAATTTAATCTTTGGTGTTAATTCATTATTTTCCATCTTTATTTCCTAATACTAATAATTTTTCTCTTAATAATGCTTTAAATTCATCAGGACAATCAGCTAATGGATTATGTCCTGCTTCATCAAACCAATGTAACTCTTTAATAGGTGCTTTTATCTTATTGAAGTAATCTTCTACTAAGTCAGCAGGTGTATTTTTATCTAATCTACCATCAAAGATAAAGTAAGGTACTTTAAATTCTGTACACTCATTTTGTAACTTAGTAGCACCAATCTCTGGCCACATCTTTTCTAATACCATTCTATTACCTATTAACACACCTAAGATGTCACTAATAGAATATTCACCAGAGAATAGATAGGCTTTGGCAAGACCGCTAGTATAAGATTTAGGTTGATTCTTTTTAGAATAACCACCATATTTATTCATTACTTCTCTTTCAATAAGCATGCCATCATAACCACCCTTATACATGCCCATTGTAGGAGGACCTAATTTAACTAATTTATCAATAGATTCTTGATCATTTGCTTTCTTTGCTTCATTTAAAGCAAATTCATATGATAGTTTTTCATTTAATTCACCATCAACAAATTGGCCAAAGCCAACAAAACAATAGATGTGTTCGGGATATTTATAAGCATGTTTTGTGCCAAGTAATGAACCCCATGAACCACCTATAGTGAATATCTTTTCCTTATTATATTCTTTACATAAATATTGAACTAAGGCTTCAGTATCATCAGTTAATTGATCAATCGTTAAAGTATTTTTATCTACTCCCCAATAAGAACCACCGGTTCCTCTTTGGTCCCAACCTACTACCATAAAGTCATTTAGTAAATCTTGGTTTCTTACTGTACACATATGACGATTGGCTACACCAGGGCCACCATGGATAAATAATAATATTGGTTTTTCAGGGTCTCCTTTAATATGGATTTTTTGTTTAAAACCATTTAAATCAACCTTTTTCTTAATATCAATCATATTTTTACTCCTTAACGAATATGTTTCCATTATAATTGATAATAGTGAGAAGGAAGAAAAAAATATGAAAATAGTAGGATTTATTTTATTAATTCTTGTCGTTTTATTCTTGATATGTGTAGTTAGAACTTATCTATTAAAAAGCAAAACTACTTATTATGAAGAGTCTAAAGATGAAAAGAGAATCATGGCTTATGCTAAGAAGTTACAGAAGATGATAAAGGTGGAAACTGTATCAGTAAGAGGTGAAGAGAATCCTGAAAAATTTAGAAAACTTCATAAGGTTATTGAAAAGTTATATCCTAATGTTTTTGAAACATGTGAAAAGATTGATATCGATGGTAACTTACTTGTTAAGTGGAAGGGTAAGAATTCTAAACTAGATCCAATTATTTTAATATCCCATCTAGATGTTGTTCCAGCTGAGGGTGAATGGAAGTATCCACCATATTCTGGAACGATTGTTGATGGAAAGATATATGGTAGAGGTACAGGTGATGTTAAGTGTAATGTAATGTGCTTCTATCAAGCTGTTGAAGAATTAATTAAAGAAGGCTACAAGCCTGAATGTGATGTTTATCTAGGTTCATCTTGTACTGAGGAAATAGGTGGTGATGGTGCTCCTAAGATTGTTGAATGGTTTAAGAAAAAGAAAATTAAATTATTCATGCTTAATGATGAAGGTGGTGCTATTGTTGAAAACCCTATTGTTGGTGTTAAGGGTAACTTTGCGGCAATTGGTATCTTTGAAAAAGGATATGGTGATTTGAAACTAACAGCTAAATCTGCTGGTGGTCATGCTTCAACTCCACCTAAAAATTCTCCAATAGTTAGATTAGCGAAACTAGAAACCGAAATAGAAAATCATAATCCGTTTAAAGTAGAATTTTCTCCAGCGGTAGATCAAATGTTTGAAAATCTTGCACCATATTGTGATAACTTCTGGTTAAAGATGGTTATGCATAACTTATGGTTATTTAAACCTATCGTAAAGATAATTATTCCATCTCTATCTGCCCAAGCAGCTGCAATGCTTCAAACTACTATGGCATTTACCATGCAGAAGGGTTCTGATGGTTATAATGTATTACCTCAAGAGGCACATGTTACTGCTAACCTAAGATATATTCCTCATCAAGGTATGGATGAATCAAATGAGATAGTTAAGCAAATAGCTAAAAAGTATGATATTGAAGTTGAAAAAGTTGTAGGTAATAACCCTTCTAAATCATTAGATTTAAATGGTGAAGCATATAAGATTACATGTGAAGCTATTAAAAAGATATTCCCTGGTATTGGTATCATGCCATATGTTGTAACTGGTGGTACAGATTCAAGATTCTATGATCCTGTATGTGATTCATGTGTAAGGTTTGGACCAATTAATCTATCTGCCCAACAAATGGCATCAATGCATGCTATAGATGAAAACATCAATATAGGCACCCTACCTCAAGCAGTTGATTATTATAAAGAAATAATCAAGTTACAAGAAACCAGAGTTAAACAAAAAAATATATATAATGTCCCCCTAAAGTATCAAACTTAGGAGGACACTTTTTATATGAAAAATAGTGAAATTTCGACACATTTTGTATAAAAATTTATTGAAATAATGACGTTTTTATAAATTGTCAAAATATACCATAGTTTTATAAATCTATGGTATATTTTGTAAATTAAGATTTTTGTCTATCAATCCAAGCTAGTAAGAGATTAACTATCTTCTCTTGTTGTGTTTCATCTAATTCGCAGTGTAGTGGAACTTTATACCATTTGTTTAAGCACCCCCTACAGCAACATCCAGTAGCGTGCATTGCTTTAAAAACAGGATGGCCATGCATTGGTGTTTGTTTACCATCATTTATAGGATCTGCTGGTGCTAACTTTTGACGCACAAAATCTTTGGCATGACTACGTATTACATCCATGCCCTTTTCTTCTAAGTATGTTTTTTCCTTTTTTGTTAGATAAAAACTAGATCTAAATTTTGATTTTTCTAATTTATTTAAAGCTTCTTCTACTGTTTGCATTTTAAATAGTTATTAACCTTATTGCCTAAATGATTTGCCCATGCTTCAGGATAGAATCTATAGTAACTAAATCTTTTTCTATTTCTATATCTTATTAATAAGGGTGTTAATGCCCAAATAATTGATGGTATGGCAATAATAGGTATAAATAATGGTCCTAGTATTAAAGATTGTATAGTATGTCCATATTCATGTATTAAGATATATTCTTTGTTGTGGATGTTTTTAATGCCAAGAAAAATGAATATACCACAGCCACATGAATAATTAGAATTTATTTCACATACGATTGCACCATTATAGAGATAGATATTTCTTTTCTTTGTTAGGATTAGGAATAGAAAAATAATAAAAGCAAGGGTATTTTGGATAATACCCCAGCTACAATTTAATAAATAATATATAAGGATAAAAAGTTTTGAACTTTTAATCATTATTTAAATTGACTTGGATGTTTAGTATAGAAATCTTCTTTTTCTTTCAATTGCTTTAATTTATGATTTTCTTTATCATCAATTAATTCATAAATATCAGAGAAGATATTATCCCAAGTAAAGAACTTATCAGGGTCTATATTTAAGTATTCACAAGTCTTTTCACTACCTGTTGGTACAACAGGGTGTGATAATACTGTTGCAACTCTTACCATATAGAAGGCATTGATTAATGTTTGTTTAATATTGTCTACATTATTAGAGTTCTTTGCCCAATATTTAGAGGCATTTCTAATATATGAATCTAAATCATTGATAATTTGATGTAATTCAAATTTATACATATGATTTTCATAATTTAAGATAGTTCTTTCAGCTTGGGCCTTGATATCAGCATCTACCTCGCCATATGGCAAAACACCATCAAAGTATTTTTGACAAGTATAGAAGCAACCTCTGACTAATCTATTTAATACATTAGTAAATAGATTACCTTGTGCTAATACTGGGTCTGGTTCATTTTCCTTAGCATCAGGATTTAATGGTGCTGGCATAAAGCTAACAGACTTATTACCTAGAGCTAATGAAATAAAGTGTGCTCTTAACTGTTCTGGAGTATAGTAATTTAATAAATCAGCAGCCATTGGTGGTTTTACAGAACCTGATGAACTAGCCTTCTTATCTAAGAATAAGATATGATAGTTTGCCACTAGGGTTGTTAATTGTAAATCACCTTTTTTAGGATGAATTGTAAGATTATCCTTACCTTGTTGTGCCATCCATAGAGGCATTTGTGCTACACCATAGAAATAGATATTATCTTGGCCAATGAATTGGTAAACACCAGCTTCTGGATCACACCAATAATCTTTCCACTTATCATCATCAGCACCTTGTCTTTTTAGATATGCCTTAGTAAATGAAATAGGCGCCCATAAACTTTCTGGCCATACCCATACAGTTAAGTCTTTCTCTCCTTCTAAACTTGGTGCTTTAACACCCCATTCAATATTTCCTGTTAATCTTAATGGAACAAGTGTTTTGCCAGTACGGTAGTGAATATTGGCTTGTGTTAATATTGGACAAGCTTTTTCTCTATCGGTTAATTTATCAAAGGTAACAATAAAACTACCTTTAATATTTTCTAAATCAGAATTACTATGTTTTGGTAATTGATTTTCTATTTGTTTATATTGTTCTAAGAACTTTTCTTGGATATAAATAAGAGGTTGTGATAATGATTCTTTCATTGTTTTAGAAACAATCTTACGTACATTATCTTTTGTTTCAATATCGGCAACATATTTTTCTAATAGTTCTTGGAAATCAGTAAGTTTGAAGTACCAGTTAGTAACATCTCTCATTTCTGGTTTTTCATTAGATAAAGTAGAAATAGGATTGATTAATTCTTCTGGCATATATTGATGTCCTAAATCACATTCATCAGCATAACCTTTTTCTGATTGACAATTTTCTATAGGACACTTACCTACTACTTGTCTACCATTTAGGAAACAATCATATTTTGTATCATAGAATTGTTTTGTTACTAGTTTTTCTAACCAACCATTTTTATATAAAGTAGTAATAAATTCATTTGTTTCTTCTTGATGGACAACTTTAGTATCACCAAGTCCAGAAGCACCAAATAAATCTAAACTTATTTCATAATCATTTAAAGTTTTTTCTTGGGCATTATGATTATCCATTACATAGTCTTCAATTGTTCCCTTATAGCCTTCTTGTTCGACCTTTTTACGATATCCTTCAGCAATTGGTGAACCATAGCAATCAGTACCTGATACAAAGATTACATTATCCTTACCAATTCTGTCTCTTAAGAATCTAGCATATACATCTGCATGTACAAACATGCCTCCGATATGACCGAAGTGTAAAGTTTTGTTGCCATAAGGCATACCGCCAGTAATAACAGCTCTTTTTGGGAAATTTGGACGTGTCATAAAAGCCTCCTAATACTTTAAAATTATAGCATTATAAAATACAATTAATTTATGAAAACCGCAATATTTGGCTGTGGAATAATCGCAAATAGAGTTGCCCTAGGCTTTAAAAACATCATAAATAACCAACTTGTTGGCTTTGCTTCTAGTGATATAAACAAAGCAAGGGAATATGCTGGAAAATATCATGTAAAAGAATATGGTGATTATGATTATTTCTTAAATAAGCAAGATATAGATGCTATATATATTTGTACCTATAATTTAAATCATTATGAATTAATTAAAAAATGTTTAGAACATAAAAAACATGTTATATGTGAAAAACCAATGGTATTAAATACAAAAGATTGTGATGAATTATTTGAAATCGCAAAAGCAAATAATGTTCTATTAATGGAAGCATTAAAGTCAGTATTTCTTCCAATAACTAATAGAATAAAAGTAATAATAAGTAATAATCTTATTGGTAATATTCATCATATTGAAGCATCTTTTACAAGAAATGGGCATCACAATTTGAAACATTGGATTAATGATCCAAGATGTGGTGTATTAAAAGATTTAGGTAATTATTGTGTTGGTACTATTAATTATTTATTAGAAACTACACCTATAATTGAATATAAATATAAGAATAATACTTTAGAATATTCTGATAAATCAGCCGAATTAATATTAGATTATGATGGTATAAAAGCTCATATCTTAGTTTCTAATGAATATGATGGTGATAGTTCATTAAGAATATATGGTGATAATGGTTATATTGTAGTTTCTGATTTTTGGAAGACTGGTAAAGGTTATTATGTAAGTAATAAACAAAGATATGAAATCAATGAAGAACTTATTAATGATTTCCATTATGAAATACAACATTTCACAGATTGCGTTAATAACAATATCTTAGAATCACCCATCATGTCATATAAGGCATCAAGGGATATTATTTCGATAAATGAATAAGGGCTGTGATTACAGCCCTTTGCTTATTTGATGTCGTATAACTTTTTATATTTCTTAGTTAGATAATCAATATAGTATTTTGGTTTAAATGGTTCATTTATACATAACTTCAATAAATCATTATAGTTATATAGGGCACCATATTTTTGTAGTTTATTCTTTAGATATTTAGTTATATCAGAGAATTTACCTTTTTCTAATAAGGCATCTACGTCAAGTTCTTTAGTCATATAATGCATTAATTGGGCACCAATAGCACTACCTAAGGCATAGGTTGGGAAATAACCAAATGAACCTTGTGACCAATGGATATCTTGCATGATACCTTCACTATCGCTTGGTACATCGATATTTAGATATTCTTTATATTTCTTGTTCCAAGTAAGATTTAAGTTATCAGTTGATATAGAACCATCAAATAATCCTTTTTCTATTTCATATCTAATAAGAATATGAATTGGATATGTTAACTCATCAGCATCAGTTCTAATTAAAGAACACTTAGATGTATTAATTGCTTTATAGAATTGGTCAAGAGTTATATCTTTTAGATTCTCTGGGAAAGCTTTTTGTAGTTTTGGATATAAGGTAGTCCAGAAGGATTTTCTTCTACCTAAATAGTTTTCTAAGAAACGAGATTGTGATTCATGCATTCCAGAAGATATGGCAGAAGATATTTGAGTACCTTGATATTTATGGTCTACTTGATGCATATAATAAGCATGACCAACTTCATGAATTATGGAGAATAAACAAGAAGTTATATTATGTTCGTTGTATGCTGTTGTAATACGAACATCATTTTCTAATAAATCAATGGTAAATGGATGTTCACTAATTCCCATATATGACCATCCTTGATCAAATTTAAGGAAGTGTAATAATTCTTCCATAAATTTCTTTTGTCTATCAATTGGATAATATTTGTATAAGAATGAATCATCGATATAATCTTTCTTATTATCAACTTCTTTGATTAATGGTAATAATTCTTTCTTAATTAAATCAAAGAAAACATCATATTGTTTGATATCCATTCCTTGTTCATAATCATCTAATAGGACATCATAAGTATTCTTGTTAGGATTTCTCTTGATTGCTCTTTGTTTGGTGATATCTATTACTTTAATTAGATGTGGTTCAAATAATTTATAGTTGTTATCATGTTTTGCGTTTTGCCATGCATCACAAGCATTCATGGTAGTTAAGGTATATGCCATTTGTTCTTCACGGCTAAACTTAATAACATTCTCTAAATCTTTTCTTGTTAGTTCAACTTCTCTATTTAATTGTTGACCTAAGTCTAAGTTCGCTAGTAGTTCAAGTGCTTCTATTAATTCAGGATCAGTTTGTATCTTAAATGCTTCTCCATACATATAAGAGATACATTCATTTCTTTTATCTGAACCTTTCTTAGGAGCAATTGTTTCACTATCATATTGTGCTACTGCTAATAGGTAGTAATAAGCATTATATTTTTGCTTATATTCATTAAATATTTTTAAAGCTTGTTTTTTATTCATAATTCTCCGTTTCTATTTATAGAATTCTTTAATAATGCTATAGTGATTACCAATTAAGAAATAAGTAACCCACCTCTTTTTGTATACAACTAATTTTAACATCAAACAAAAGTATTTAATGTTTACTATTTGTTTATAAATCTTTAAGTAAATTTTTTACACAAAATGCAAAATATCGATTGACAAAGATGGAACAAGATGGGTATTATAGTGAAAATGTGTTCAAGGATGGTGTTAAAAAACCCACAAATCTTAAATGTGATTCCTCAAAAAGGAATCTCTTCATATCCTATTTATTCTTATTCGCCTTGCTTCGTGCAAGGTTTTTTTATGGCCATTTTATTAAGGTCTTATGAACTTATGTTCTTGAGATAGATTATTTTGAGGAGGAGAAAACTGTGAAAAATTCTAAGAATTCCGAGACTCTGGGCTATATGCCAGACGAGAAACCAAGCTTTTGGAAGCTAACGCTTTATGCTATCCAACAAGTAATTGTTATGTTCCCTGCTACTATTACTGTGGCACTTATTACCGGCTTTCAGGTATCAACAACTATCTTTGCGAGTGGTCTAGCAACCCTTTGTTTCATCCACATTACTGGTAAAAAGATGCCATTATATTATGGTTCTAGTTTTGCTTATTTAACTGCAATATCAAGTATGTGTGCTGCTAAGGGCTATGCTATGGTTGATGGAATACTTCCAGAGATTGCTATACGTGAAGCACAATTTGGTATTATCATGTCTGGTTTTATTTCGATTGCTGCTGGTCTAATTGTTAGATATGTAGGACCTAAGGCTGTTGAAAAATTATTACCTGCTAGTATTACTGGTTCTGTTGCAATGATTATTGGTTTAACTCTTGCGGGAAATGCTTTAAGTGATGGAATTCCGCAAATTTCTGAAGGTAATAGTGTACATACCGTAGCACAAAATTGGTGGATTATTGTAACTCTTATTACTCTTATTTCTACAGTTATTTATTCTCGTTATTTAAAAGGTTTACTAGGTCAATTACCATTACTACTTGGTACATTAACAGGATGTGTGGCAGCAGGTCTAGTATATCTAATTGGTGATATTAACCTTTTCCGTGCTGTTCCAGAAGCAGCACTTTCATCTTCGGTTTGGAAATTAGGTGATGGTTCTATCTTTGCTTTACCAGCATTTACATTACCTAAATTTTCTTGGACTGCTTTAGTTTCAATTATGCCTATTGCGATTGCAACTATTCCTGAATCAACTGCCCATGTTTATCAATTAGATATTTATATTAATGATGTTGCTAAGAAAAAAGGACGTGAAAAAGTTAATATGGCATCACTACTAGATAAGAACTTAATAGGTGATGGTATATGTGATATGATTTCTGGTTTAATTGGTGGTCCTGCTGGAACAAACTATGGTGAAAATATCAGTACAATGGCTATCACTAAAGTATTCTCTGTATCAGTACTTTCTGCAGCATCAATAATTGCTATGATCGTTTCTTGCTTCACACCACTTATTAAAGTTATCTATGGTATTCCACTTGCTGTTATTGGTGGCCTAGAGATTTACCTATTTGGTGCAATTGCAGCTCAAGGTATTGCCATAATGATTGATAAAAAAGTAGATATGTTTGATTCAAAGAATATTGCTGTTATCGCATCTATTATGGTTATTGGTATTGGTGGACAATATAGTTTCGGTGGAAACATCCCACTATTTGGTCTACAAATTCCATGTATTGCTGGAGCTACAATCTTTGGTATGCTTCTAAATCTACTTCTATCTATTGGATCAAAGAAGCAAAGTAACTAGCAATTATTGAACTGTCTTCATTTTTTAAGTCACTTTTTTGTTATACTATATTTAACAAGTATATAAGTAGCAAATAATAGTGAGAGGGCTTGACATGAAGATAATCAGATGTGACAATTCTATCGGTTCGGTTCGGTTCGGTTCGGTTCGGAAGGAGTAATAACGCCCTTTTCGCAACGCATCAAGTTGTATCTCATAAATATTTTAAAAATTATATAGCCGAAGATGTGGCTAATTAAGCCTTGTCTTCGGTTTTTTTATGTACTAAAACTGATGAAAAGTTGCCGCTTTACAATATTTGAACGAATAAAAATAATTTTCTTGGTATCAGCAATCTTAAAGAAATAAAAGTAGACAAAAAAACGGAGGAACGATAATGAAAAAGAAAGTATTAAGTATTTTCCTTGCATTAGTAATGATTTTGTGTTTTGTACCTAAGCCAGTTTCTGCGGCTGGAATGCAAAGTGGCACAACAGCTCTAACGGTTAACAGTACAAAGGTTGGTTTTGCTGGGTATGAATGGTGGGTTATTGGCTATAACGGTACAGGCGTATATTCTACGGCCAATGATACAAATCATGCAACGCTACTCGCAAAGGGCGCTTCGTTTGGTAACAGCGAATTTCGTGTATCTAATTCCTCTAACGAATATGCGGATAGTACCCTGCAACTTAATATAGAGAAAATAGCAAATGGGTTTCCTACAAAAGAGCAAAAAGCAATCTCCGTCAGGACTCTAACAGCTGAAGATGATATAAAAGGTAGCAGTATTAGTAATCAAAAATTGTGGGCATTATCACGGAAGGAAGTACAGCAAATAAATAACAATGCTATATCTCCAATTGGTTCTTCGTGGTGGCTGAGGACGCCGCATGAATCAGACAACAATAATGCTTCAGCTGTGGGCGGAAACCCAAATAAATCCATGTCTGAGGAAAGTTGGCCAGTCAAATCTTCACTTGTAATCCGCCCTGCTCTAAGCTTAAATTTGACATCTATCCTATTTACATCCGAGGCAAACGATAAAAATGGCAAAGGTATCGCAACGGTTGATGGAGGTTTTATCGAAGTTTCGTCTCCAGGTAGCGATGCAACAATAAAGTTCACAATGAAGGATAGTTCCCAGAGTCTCACGCTCACTGCAAATGCTGAACAAACTATACAAAGTTCTGAAACACTTGTATTTGATTACATATCAGGGACAACCGGAAACAATCAGTATATCTCTTGTGTCCTAATGGACAACACCGGCACAGTAAAATATTATGACAAGCTTAAGGATAGCTCGGCTGCTTCTTCTGGTACAATTTCTATATCTCTTAATGGTGTTGCAGATGGTACATACACTTTGAAAGTCTTCTCAGAGGAAGCAAATGATGCTCTTTATACCGATTTTTGTAGTGAGCCCATTAGTATGACCGTTGCAGTCAACAAAGGTGTAGGCACAGTAAGCGAATTCGGCGGAAGCATTGTTGTGATTCCACAACTTAAAATTGATAGTAATAATAACTGGTGTGTCTCTTATGATAATGGAAAAAGTTGGACATCTCTAGGAGTTAAAGCAACAGGTGCAGCAGGTACCAACGGAAGTAATGGCATTACTCCACATATTGGAAGTGATGGATATTGGTATGTAGGTGATACTAAAACTGAAGTTAAAGCACAGGGCGAAAAAGGTGACACAGGTTTAACTGGTGCTAAAGGAGATACAGGCGCAACTGGCCAAAATGGCAAAGATGGAGTCAACGGCAAAGATGGAGTCAACGGCAAAGATGGAATCGATGGCAAAGACGGAGCCAATGGTAAAGATGGTGTTGACGGTAAGAATGGCACTGATGGTACTGATGGCACTGATGGAATAGATGGTAAAGATGGTGTAAATGGTGTTGATGGCAAGGATGGTATTGGAATTAAAAAGACTGAAATCAATACTGATGGTGAACTTGTTATCACTTATACTGATGGAACAGTTTCTAATCTTGGCGTTGTTGTTGGTGAGAATGGTAAAGATGGATTAACACCTTTCATTGGTGATAATGGTAACTGGTGGCTTGGAGAAACAGATACCGGTGTAAAGGCAGTAGCTGATAATAACGCTACTAACATTGTTGTTGGTGGCGTTGCTGGAATTTCATTACTTAGTAATATTGGTCTTATCATATATATACTTAAGAAGAAAAAGGTTTAAATTTTAATAAATTATGCGACTATCGAAGGGTAGTCGTCTTTTTAAAAATGTTTAATTAGGTTAATATTTTAAATGTTTTGACAAAGTAATAAAATTTAACTATGGATAAATACTTATTAACAATCATTGGTTCTTATGTAGATACATATTATGAGGTAAAACAATATCCTGAGGAAGGTGATTTTACTCATACAACATTTATTGGTACTAGTGCTGGAGGTGCTCCATTTAATGTAGCTGCTATTGCTGCTAGTAAGGGTGTAAATGTTAAGGCCTTAGATATGTTGGGTAAGCAAGATGATACAACAAAGTTTATCTTAGATGAATGTAAGAGATTGAATATTAATGCTGATAACATTCAAATTAAGGATAATGTTACAAATGGTAAAGTTATAATCTTTAATTCCAACAAAAATAGAACTATGTTTCTAGTAGATCCAACTAGACCTACATATGTTGTTGATGAAAAGATGCAAGAATTATTAAATAATGCTACTTATATTTATACCTTACAACATATGATAAATCGTAGTTTTGATAATATTGAGCCATTAATGCTTGCTAAGAGTAAGGGTGCAAAAATATTAATTGATGGTTCTAGTAAATATGATGATCCTGATAAGGTTAAGGAATTATATCAATTAGTAGATGGTTTATTTATTAATGAAACAAATTATGAAAGATTAAAATGTGCTAGTGAATTTGATCCAATAGAAAAGATAATAAGCAATGATGGTTTTGTTTGTATAACTAATGGTAGTGTTGGTGCTACCTTATATACAAAAAAGGAAACAATATTTGAGCCAGCATTAAATAATATCAATGTAGTTGATACAACTGGTGCTGGTGATGGTTTTGCAGGTGCTTTTATTAGTTCATTATTAAAAGGTTTAGATTGTGCTAGCGCATTAAAGATTGCCACTGTTAATGGTGCCTATGCTTGTACTATATATGGTGGTTTAGGTGGAGTTTGTTCTATGGATGAATTAGAAAGGTTTTCAAAGGAACATGGCTATGAATTATGATAAGATGCATGATTGTTTTAATTCAATGAAGGATAAGATTGATAAGGCAATTAATGATACTGATTTAGAAGCATTTTTTAAAACATTATCTTCAATAAAAGAACCAACCTTAGTAACTGGTGTTGGTGGTTCTTCAATTGTAGCAATGTTTTTAACTAAAGTATTAAGAGAAAAGAATAAGATAATTGCCACATTTGTCTTTCCTAGAGATATGAAATATATGAGTCTTGAGGGTTATAAAAACGTTATATCAGTATCATATTCTGGGGCTAATATTGGAGTTGATGCTTCATTTGATAACGATTTAAATAAATATTTACTAACAGGTAATCCTAGAGATAATGTTAATAATATTGTTTATAAGATGCCTAAGGAATGTTCTTATGTTTCTATTAATGCTACTATTGTTCCTTTATCATTAATCCTTCTATATTATCAAAACGATATAAATACTATTTATGAAATAATTAATAGTAATATTCATAGTGATTCTAATAATAATTCATATGAACTTATATATGGTTATGAATCAATTGCAGCAGCAACAATGCTTGAATCATCTATTATTGAATCAGGTATGGGTTCAATTGTCTTACATGAAAAATATAACTATGCTCATGGAAGAATCAATATTACTAGAAATACTGATAGTGATTTAATATTCTTTAAAACAAATAATGAATATGATGATGTATTGGCTAAGACTTTACCTAGTTTGTATAAGAAGATAATTACCATTGATAGTAAATATGATGATATTGTTGTTAATGATTATTATTTAGCACTTATGGCTTTAAAACTAGTAGGTGCTATTGCGGATAATAAAAAAATAGACATATCTTGTCCAATCGAATTAGAACAAAATGATATATTCTACTTATATAAAGGAAATTTATAGAAGTTTTAAAGATATTGCTTTAAACTTTTGAATTAATATTCCAGCGAATAAAAGTAAGATTAAAGTACCTATACCAATAGGTGCTTTTAATAATACACCTATGATAATAAAGCAAATATCAATTGGCCATCTAATGGTGTAATAGTTTTTAATATTAAACTTTTGTTTAAAACCAAAGATAAAGATATCTAAATTACTATAACCAACATCACAAGCTTGTTGTATACCTAGACCAAAGCAATAAAAGATAATACCAACTAACATATATATAATTCTTATT
>CAVDLK010000012.1:0-17393 GCA_963609745.1 Erysipelotrichaceae bacterium
CATAATATATTCTCCTGGCATATTTTCTACTCTTACAACATTTCGGACAATTGTTGTAATAATTAAAATTTAAAATTCTTAATTACCTATCTATTAATTATTAGTCCTTAAATTCAACAATCAATGATACATCTTTACCAACACCTTTTACTATTGGTGAATAAATCTCCCAAATAGTTAGTTTAGCGAATCTATCCGCTGTATCAGATACCTTATCTGCTTTTAATCTATCTTCCATTTTCTTTCTTGCTTCAGCTTGAATCTTTGACATTTGTTCTGGAGTAGCTTCAACTTCTCCAAATGCTAGAAGACCTTTTTCAGGATCAGAGAAAGTAATATCATTTTCATTAATATTAATATCTTTTCTACTTACATGAGGAATTAACATTGTCACTATATTTTCTTCTTCATCATAGGTAATATTTTCTTTAGAAAAATTTGTTAAGTCGACATAGTAATCAACACTACCTTTATAAATAATTACTTGAGATTTGCTCAGTGCCGACCAATTAAATAGCCCAGTTTGTACTAATGTAGCAGCATCAGATACTTCTTGCGTATAAACCACAACTTCTCTTTTTTGCGAAGCCTTCCCTAGAATTGCTTCTTCGAAATCAGCAGCTAAATAACCTAATATACCATTATCATTTAACGCTAAATCGTGTTCTTCAATTCCTGAATCAAATGAAACAAGTGATTTTAATCCTTCTTTTAATGAAGCAAAATTGTTGTTTAGTTTTTGGTTAAGGTTATAACCAAAAACAATTACAGCAATTATTGCCACAATTAATACAATATCTTTTAAACCAATGTCCTTAAAGGAAAAACCTTTAATCTCTTTACTTACTGCCTTGGCAATTCTTTGTTCCGATTCTTCACTCAATTCTACTTTCTTGTTCTCATCCATGTAATTGTTCTCCTCGTTGATTTGTTTTATTTAACTTTTTATAATGGGCACATATATTTAACAACTTATGTATTTATTGTTTTATAAAAAACTAATTTTTGTGGACAAACTCTTTCCATCTATTAATAACATCTATTAATGGATTATCTAAATATGAATATGCTTTATCTACAATCCAATCAGGAATACCATATGCTGCCTCGGCTATACTACCCGTGATTGCAGCGATAGTATCGCTATCTCCTCCTATTGAGATAGCATTTCTAATAGCATCTTCAAAGTCTTTACTTTCTAAAAAAGCAATTATGGCTTCTGGTACACTTCCCTGACATGAACTATTAAATTTATATGCAGGACGTATCTCATCTAATGTTCTAGATAGGTTATATTCATATCTTCTTTCAATGTGTTCTTTAATACGTTTTTTACATTCTGAAGGATTATCATTTATAGGCTCATCATAGTCTTGGTAATAACCACCAAAATAAAAACGTGATAAAAATATTGCATCTGTTACTGCCAATGCACCCTTAATACCTTCAGGATGATTATGCGTTACTTCCGCAGATAATTCTGCCCTAAGTGCACCATTAACTGGCCACATCCCAGTTCTAGCGGAAAAACCACAATCCATCAACCATGCACAAGGCGATACACGCATTGCACTTCCATTACCAAAACTGTTATATGGTTCTCTACTATCTGAATTAAGCCAAGTTCTAAATTTCCAACCATATCCAGCATTAGGATACATTCTGCCATACTTTTTCATAGCATCAATAAAGTCATCTTTTTCTCCACCATTCATTAATGCTTCTGCCACAGCACAAGTCATAACAGTATCATCAGTAAAACGACAATTATCTCTAAAAAGTGGAAAATCTTTTGTTTTGATATTATGGTTTTCATAAATAGAACCAATAATATCACCTACTATTGCGCCAAGCATATGTTCTCCTTAATTGTTTATTTCAATAAATCTCTATAAATATTATCTCATACTTTAAAATCATATATTGATATTGTTTAAAGAATATATCTTATATTGAAGGTGACACGATGTGCCACCTTCAACCTACACAATAATTAACGAAATAGATAATAGAAACATTATTACAAGTATTATTATCATCTTTAATATTGTTTTAATTAAACAATATTCAAATATTATTACCTTTGGTAATATTTTGAACAACAATATATAAGTCAACATATTTAACTAATCTTTTTTACATATAAATCTATTTCGTTATATGATTGTTGTTCTATAAGACTTTCATATTCATTACCCTCTGAATCCTTTTCATATTGAATATTAAATTCTGAATTAGGTTCTATATTTTGAGCATAAACAACATATTGCTTTAATTCTTCTTCATTTTCAACATCAACATAAGAACCATCAGCTGTAACAACATTGATTTTGACATTAGTATCACCCAATCTAAATCTTAAATCTCCTGCCATAGATATATATCCACAAGCTAATAGATTCCTACCTACAAAATCAGGCATATAAAATGTATATCTATCTAATGATTGCTTTATTTTAACTAATTCATGTTCAAATTTAACATCCTCACCAACCTTTTTAACTTGTAAAACAATCTCTTCAATGCTTTGCCAATTAGTAAAACTATATTCATTACCATCAGAATCTAAAGCAAAACCAAGTTTTGTTTCCGTATTTGGCGCAATGCTTTGCGCAACCACTACGTACTGTTTTAATTCTTCTTCATTTTCAACATCAACATAAGAACCATCAGCAGTAACATAGATTAAATGAATATATGTATCACCTAAATAATCATTTCTATCTCCTGAAATTGAAGTATAACCAATGTTTGCGCAATTCTTTCCTACATAATTCGCAATATAAGCTATATGCTTATCATCAGATTGCATTGCTGGCATTGGTAAAGTTTCATCTTCTGTTTCATCATCTACATCTTCTATTAATGATTCTTCATTAGTCTTACAACCCACCACAGTAAACATCATCAATAACATCATTAATACAACAAAAATCTTTTTCATTTAAATATTCTCCTTCCTTGTTATTTTGAATATTGCTTCATCGCAATTATCTTTACCTAAAAGATCAATTATTCTCTTTGAATCATTAATAAGTTCCTTTGTTCTATCTAAATCAGCCTTTAATATTGGAATTTGATTTATGATTTTATCCTTAATTACCTCTTTGGGCTCATTTATAAACTCACTAATCTGTTTAACTGAAAACCCTATATTTTGACAATACTTAATAAATAGAATTTTATGTATTGCCTTTTCATCATAAACAAGATATCCTTTATTAGTTTTACTAGTTGGATTCACTAATCCTGCTTTTTCATACCCTTGTATGGCTCTTCTTGATAAACCATACTCATTGCATATTGAAACTAGAGACATTTGATTCATGCTATTCCTCCTTTAATGAAAAAACTGCACTTTGCGTGCAGTCAAATGTTTCATTAAAGTAATTGTTTTTTTCGCGTATTGATAATAAGTTAAATCAAAAACAATTACGAAATTCAAAATTTATGACAAATATTTTAGCATTCATTAGGAAAACGTGATTTTTATATTACTGCCCTATTTTTATCACTTACAAGTTATAAAACTGAAATTATATAATTTACCAAAATTGTTCGCTAATAATTTAAAAACCACAAGTCAAAAACCTGTGGTTATTAATTTATGTCATTTTTAGACAAAGAAATATTATTTATTCCACTTACTAAATTCTTCATCTGTTGCTAGTACAGAATGAGTATCACTTAAGTTATGGAATGTACCTATAGAATAATCAATGCCTTCCTTATTCTTATCATATGCTAAAGAAACACGTTTCTTTTCAATGATTGGATTAGGATGAGGTATTGCCGATAATAATGATTTAGTATATGGGTGAATAGGATTATCAAATATTTCATCTGTTGTACCTGTTTCAACAATATAACCTAAATGCATTACACCGATTCTATCACTTATATATTTAACCATTGATAAATCATGGGCAATAAATAAGTATGTAATACCTAATTCATCTTGTAAATCACGCATCAAGTTAACTACCTGTGCTTGAATAGAAACATCAAGAGCTGAGATACATTCATCCGCAATAACTAGTTTTGGATTCATAATTAATGCTCTTGCTATACCAACTCTTTGTCTTTGACCACCTGATAATTGATGAGGGAAACGAGTTGCTTGTTCTCTTGATAAACCAACTTTATCTAAGAAAGAATATACTTTATCCTCTATTTCTTCTGGCTTACAAAGCTTTTGAATCTTTAAACCTTGGGCAATAATTTCTTTAACCTTCTTACGAGGATTTAAACAAGCCATAGGATCTTGGAAAATCATCTGCATATTTGTACGTAAGTACTTCATATCAGCCTTTGACATCTTACCAGAGATATCATGACCATCAAAGATAATCTTACCCTCAGTTGGATCATATAATCTAATTAAGGCACGACCAGTAGTAGATTTACCACTACCTGATTCACCAACTAGACCATAAGTTTCACCCTCATAAATATCAAAACTGATACCATCTACTGCTTTAGTAGTATATGTTCTAGAAATTTTAAAATGTTGTTTTAAATTTTCAACATGAAGAAGTGGTTGTTTATTGTTGTCCATAAATCTCTGCCTCCTCCCTCATCTTTTCTAGTCTTAACTTTAATTCTTCTGGTAATTCAACTTTAGGTGCATTCTCATCACATAACCAAGATGCAACTCTATGTTGACCACCGATATCATACATTGGTGGTTCTTCACGATAATCAATATTTAAAGCATATGGATTTCTTGGCGCAAAAGCATCACCGGTAATCTTTTCCATCAAATTTGGTGGAGTACCAGGGATGGCAAATAACCTACGTGAATTGGTATCAGTATCAGGCATTGATGCTAATAAACCCCAAGTATATGGATGACGTGGATCATAGAATACTTCATTAATTGAACCCTTTTCTACAATTCTTCCAGCATACATAACTGCAACATAATCCGCAACCTTAGCAACAACTCCTAAATCATGAGTTATGTAAATTACAGATATATTCTTTTTAATTTGAATTTCTTTTATTAATTCCAATATTTTAGCTTGAATTGTAACATCTAAAGCTGTTGTTGGCTCATCACAAATTAGAATTTCTGGATCACACGCTAAAGCAATTGCGATTACAACTCTTTGTCGCATACCACCAGATAATTCATGAGGATATTGTTTAAATCTCTTATCAGGATTTTCAATACCAACATCTTCTAATAACTTTAATGTTTTTTCTTTAGCCTCTGCTTTACTTATCTTTAAATGTTCAAGCATAGGCTCCATAATTTGTTTACCTATAGTCATTGTTGGATCTAAAGATGTCATAGGATCTTGGAAGACCATAGCAATCTTTTTACCACAATATCTATATCTAATTTCCTTTTGACTTAATTTAACTAAATCAACTGGTTCAACTTCACCATTATCATTTTTATAGTTATAGATAATTTCACCAGTATCAATTACACCATTAGAATCTAGAATACCCATAATTGTTTTAACAGTTACTGATTTACCACTACCTGATTCACCAACTATGGCAATAGTTTCTCCTCTAAATAAATCTAATCTGACGCCTCTAATAGCATTTATTTTGCCATATGCTGTTTGAAAAGAAATACTTAAATCTCTAATATATAGAATTCTATCTTTTTTATCTCTTTTAAATTTTTCTGACATAATGGCCTCCTATTTATTCAACATCTTTGGATCAAATGCATCTCTTAATCCATCCGCAAATAAGTTAAATGCCAACATTAGAATAGACATCGCAACAACTGGATAAACTAGAATATGTGGGAATGTAGTCATACATTTATAACCATCTGATACTAGAGAACCAAGTGATGCTAGAGGTTGAGGAACACCTAATCCTAAGAATGATAGATATGCTTCTAGGAATATAGCATTAGGAATAGAGAACATAGAAGTAACGATTACTTGACCAAAAATATTAGGTAATACTTCAGAAAAGATAATAGTAAACTTACTTGCGCCTAATGTTCTAGCAGCCAAAACATATTCTTGTTCCTTTACTTTTAAAACTTGGGCTCTAGCAATTCTTTCCATAGGAATCCAACCAGTAATCATTAAAGCAAAGATAATAGAAATAACACCTCTTGGTAATACTAGTCCTAATAGAGTAACTACAACTAAGGTTGGTACACCATTTAATATTTCCGCAAACCTTTGCATAAACATATCAATCTTGCCACCAAAGAATCCGGAAATCATACCATATACCATACCAATAAGTACATCTATTAATACTGCAGCAAAAGCAATTATTAAACTAACTCTAGTTCCTGACCAAACACGAGTCCATATATCTCTTCCTTGATCATCAGCACCAAACCAATAATAAACATCTTCTAAATCACCGGTATACATACTCTCACCATGATATGTACCATCAAAGATTCCAAGTTTTTCTAAACCAGCAATTCTTGGTGTTAAATATTCATGTCCTTTAGTAATTGATTTATAAGTATGTTCATTTATATTAGGACCAACTATCGCTAATATTGTGAATAATACAACGATAATAAAACCAACTATAGCACCCTTATTTTTCTTAAAATTAGACCAAACATCTTTAATATAAGAAGTTGTTTTATATGACTTATCAATTAATTTTTCACCATTTGCATGGGCAAATTCAAAGTCATCATGATGAAATTCATGTGAACGATAATCTTTTTCTGCCATGTTATTCAGCTCCTTTCGTAATTCTTATACGAGGATCAATAACACCATATAAGATATCAACAACAAGCATGATAACAATATAGATTATTGAATATATAAATGAACAAGCAATTGTTACATTATAATCATTTGATTGGATTGCGGTAATCATTAAATTACCAATTCCCGGTATACCAAATATCTTCTCTATTACACTTGAACCTGTTAATAAAGCTGCAAGAAGTGGGCCCATAACAGTAATAACTGGTATTAATGTATTTCTAATAGCATGCTTAATAATAATCTTATAGTCCTTTAAACCTTTTGATTGTACTAAAGCAATATAATCAGAATTTAATACATCAATCATCTCAGATCTAGTAAAACGAGCAATATTGGCAGTAGGTGATACTGACAATGCTAGAGCTGGTAAAACTAGCGAATATACTGGCATTGATTTGTTATATAGGATAGGGAACCATCCAAAACGATATGCTAGATAGTAACAAAGTAATAAACCACAAACATAGTTAGGAATAGAAACACCCATTACCGAAATAATAGAACATAAATTATCAACCCAAGTATTATGTTTTAGTGCTGCAGCTATACCCAAAACTAGACCAATGATTGTACCAAAAACCATTGCCATAGCACCAACTAATAATGAAACTCCTAATCTTCCTTTTAACATTTCGCTAACAGCGAAGTTTTTATTGATTGTATATGATATGCCAAAATCACCACTAAGCATATTCTTTACATAAATAAAAAAACGCGTTATGAATGGCTTATCTAACCCATATTTTTCATATAGAGTTGCCAATTGTTGCGCTGTTAGTTTTTCATCATTAAATGGTGAACCAGGCATTAGGTCCATAAGTATAAAAAGCACTAATAATATTACAAAAAGTGTTGCTAAAGATATTAAAGTTCTTTTTGCTAAATACTTTTTCATGCATAACCTCCCCTGTTAACAAACTAGAGCGATAGTTTCCCACCGCTCTAGTGATTTGAAATAAACTATTCAGATACTACAATATGACGATAAACATCAACTGATGCAGAGTGGAATTCAATACCGCTCATGCGTGGATTAATTAACATAGCACTACCATTTTGGAATACTGGTGTTACACCATAATCCTCAGCAATTAATACCTTTTCTGCTTCGATGAAATCATTCCATCTATCAATTGAACTTGTACCAGCGGCTTCAGCTTCTGCGATTAAAGCATCGTATTTTTCTGACTTGTAACCACCGTTGTTATTAGATATATTTGCACTCTTGAACAAATCCATATAAGTTTGTGGATCGCCATAGTCTGGACCCCAACGAGTTAGAGAAACTTCGAAGTCTGCATACCATTCATCTTCTGGAAGTGTAGCACCATTTTCCTCTGTATTAACATGTTGATATACATTTAATCTTGATTTCTTAACTTGAGCATTTAATTCAACTTCGAAACCAATTTCTTCTAATTGAGCAGCAATACGAGTTGCAGTAACGATTTCTGGATCGCCTTGGTCTGAAGAATACATTAAGTTCAAAGAAATCTTATCAACACCAAGTTCTTTACATGCATCAGCATAAGCTTGTTTAGCTAAGTCTTGATCAAATGATAATAAGTCACCAGCATCTTCTCTAAAGTCTGCACCAGTTTCAGGGTTAGCAGCTAGTTTGTTAGGAATAATACCATATGTAGCAACAGAACCATCATTTAATGTGCTAGCAATATCTTCTCTATCAATACCATAAGCAATTGCTTTACGAACATTCATGTTTGCAGTTGCTTGATTAGCATCATCTTTTAAATAGCTAATATTGAACATTAAGTAGAAGTTATATGAACCAAGTTTCTTAATGAAACCTTCAACATTTTCATTAGCCTTTACTTGAGCACCTGATAATGCTACAACATCAATATTCTTAGCATTGTAATCTAATAAAGCAGATTGAGTATCAGATACGATACGGAAGTTTAACTTTTCAGCATATTTTGCTTTATAGTTTTCATAATCATAATATGAGTCATTTAATTCAAATGTATAACCATATGAAGCATCCCAAGAAGTCATCTTATATGGACCACAGAATAGAATGTTTTCTAGTTTTAAAGCATATTGATCACCAACACTCTCATAGAATTTTTCATTTAGAGGGAATGTTGAAGGGAAAGTAACGATTTGAGTAAAGAAACCAGTAGGTTGAGTTAATGTAACTTCTAGAGTCTTTTCATCAAGTGCTTTAACACCTAAATCATCAACTGTTAAACCAGAATCTGGATCATAACAACCAGCACCAACTACATTAGCAGTTTCAAGTATCCAGTTATAATCAGATACAAGCTCTGGAGAAACAAGTCTCTTCCAAGCATATACATAATCATTAGCCGTAACTTTATCACCATTTGACCAATAAGAATCTCTTAATGTAAATGTGTAAACACAGCCATCATCACTTACAGTGTAATCTTCAGCCATATCAGGTACTGGATTACCATCAGCATCTAGTTGAAGTAAACCTGCAAAACATAAGTTTTGAGCTGTAAATGATTGACCATCAGTTGCAAGTTGAGGATCCATTGACATAATGTCAGCAGGAACTTGAATTGTTACTTCACTAGAACTAGCAACATCAGATCCACTCTCTTCAGACTTGCTACCGCAGCCAAAGAGCATGAACATAGCTATGAGAATAATAAGTAATTTTTTCATAAGCATCTATCTCCTTTAATTTATGTAATCAATGATAAGATTATTTTTTACCATATTCAATAAATTTTTCATCTTTTTTCACACTTTTTTCACCTATTTTTCATATTTATGAAAATTTTTACATTTTTAACGATATTCTTAAATATATCAAAAAATCTTAACATCTAATAAAAACAAACCCATTTAATTGGTTTTATTATTGTTGATTCCTTATAATTTAAAATCTACTTACTTAAATAATTGATTATTTGATTTTGCAGTATTTCATACAGCGATTACGTATTGTTCCTTCAAATCATTCAACATATTGTGTTTAATATAACCTTCTTTTTGAAGTCTAGCAACAACAATCCCTGGAGCAATCTCAATACTATTCGCAAAATTTATAACACTTGTTGCATTAAAGATTCCATTCTTTATAAATTGATTAAACTCATCCGCTGGAATTAATTTATCTATTGCCCATTTATCAGCATTCTTCTCATCTTCTTCAGTAGTTCCATCCTTTTGACCAACATGGCCTAATATAATATGTGCTAATTCATGAAAAAGACTAAACCAAAATTTATCTGCATCCTTTCCTCTAGCGGTCAATCCCACTACAACCTTCTTTCCATCTATAAAGGAAGCGCCATGGAGAAAAGATTCTTTTAGATGAGGTAAGAATACAAGCGCAATGCCACAATCTGCCAACATTTCATTAAGTATTAAAGAAAATTCCTCTGGTTTTTTTAATGTCATTTTTCTAATTTCAGGTATTATTTCTATTAATTCTTTAATATCTATTGGTGAAGTTTGAAGTTTTCTAGCCTCAATCTTTGCTTGTTGAGTCCATGCCATTAATGCAAAATCACTTTTCTTTGTAACTGCCAATCTTCTACAAGAAATATTGGTTAATCTATTATCTTGTAAAAGAGTAAGCCTAACAACCTCAAAATATTTTCTAAGATTTACAACCTTTTCTTTTAAATTTCTAGTTTCAGGAACCCATCCATATTTAGCCATTTCATTATAGGGAAATTGCTTAACAAGTTGTTCATCTTCATCCATTTCTTTTTCAGACTGTACCTTAATTAGTTTTTCTCTATAAATTGCTTCTAGATTATTCCAAAACTTTGCCGGTACACCTAATACCATCTCTAATCTAATTGACATCTCTGGAGTAAGTTGAACATCTCCATTTATAAGTTTGCTTATATGTTTCTCTGACATATCCATTCTTAAAGCAAACTCCTTCTGACTCATTCCTCTATCATTTAGTTGTTCTTTAATTGTTGCTCCAGGTGGTGAAGCTATATAAGTACGACTTCTCATAATGACCCTCCATTTAAATCTTTTAATGATAATCAACAATTTCCACAATATATGCTATTTGTATTTTGTCACCATATTTTTCAAATACTAATCTATATGGATGCAATAAATCTACTGCATATTGACCTTTACGATTATTATTTAGCGAATGACATCTACCAATATGATATTTAATCATTGTTTCTATAGTATCAGCTGCAATTATCTCATCAATACGCATATGAATTTTCTCTGCCATCTTATTCCCATAAGTTCTATCTGCAACTTTTGCATCAGTACAAATTCTCTCGATTTTCTTATTTTTGTATTTTATTTCCAAGCCATCACCTTTTAATAATTTACCTCTAAGGTAAATTTATATTATCAAAAATATAATCTATATACAAGATTAAATTAACCTATTAGGTAAATTAATATATCATCATTTTAAATGATTTGACTAATTTTTATTTGGAAAGTTAAACCATATTTTTCGCTGATATATTCATCCCTAATTTCTTCTAGCTTAGTATCTTCTTTTAATATTCCGACAAGAGAGTCTGTTAGAGAAATATTGATGTTCTTAGAAACTATTTGTTTAACTTTATTATTATTATTTTCTTTTACTATATCTTTCATATTTTGTTCTCTTTATTGCACTTATGCCACTTAAATATTATAAAAGTGTGATTTAACTTAAAATAACTAATAAAGCCCATGGGTTACATGGGCTTTAACATTGAGAGATTTAAATGATTTATTATCCCTCAAATTGAGAGTTATATAGTTTTGCGTAGAAACCATTCTTTTCCATCAATTGATTATGATCTCCTACTTCGACTACATCACCTTTATCAAGAACAATGATAATATCAGCATTCTTAATAGTTGATAAACGATGGGCAATTGTAAAGGCTGTTCTACCTTTTCTTAATCTCTCCATTGAATCTTGAATTAAATGCTCGGTTCTTGTATCAACGCTTGATGTTGCTTCATCTAATATTAATATCTTTGGATTTCTCAAGAATGCTCTAGCAATAGTTAATAATTGCTTTTGACCTTGCGATATACCAGAACTTTCTTCACTGATTACAGTATCATAACCATGTTCTAAGGTTTTAATGAATCTATCTACATGAGCCATTTTACATGCTTCATATACTTGTTCATCTGTGGCATCAGGGCTACCAAACTTGATATTTTCTTTAATAGTTCCCTCAAATAACCAAGCATCCTGTAATACCATACCAAAGATTGATCTTAAATCTTGTCTTGTATAATCTTTGATATCTTTATAATCAACATAAATTGTTCCACCATTTAATTCATAAAAACGCATTAATAGTTTCACAAGTGTTGTTTTACCAGCACCAGTTGGACCAACAATCGCTACATTTTTACCTGGGGCAACAAACATTGAAAAGTCATTAATAATAATCTTATTAGGATCATAACCAAACTTAACATTTTCAAATGTTACATTACCTTCAATATTTAAAGTACCATCTTCATTTCTAATAGAAACTGGATTACTTGTATCTTTTTCCTCTTCTTCTTCATTCAATAACTCGAATACTCTTTCAGCTGCTGCTGCCATAGTTTGAATAGTATTTAATAATTGAGTAATTGAATTAATAGGATTTTGTAGTCTTCTAACATAAGTGGTAAATGATTGGATATCACCAATATTCATTCTTCCTCTAATACACTCAAAACCGCCAACTAAACACACTAATACATAAGCAACATTTTGAATAAAACCAGTAGCAGGCATCATAATTGCTGAATAAAATTGTGATTTATAAGCTGCATTAAATAATTCTTTATTCAATTTATCAAATTTATTAATTGATTCATTTTCATAGTTATATGTCTTAACTACTAAATGTCCGGAATACATCTCTTCTACATGGCCATTAACTTCACCTAAATATTTAGAATGAGCACTAAATTGTTTTTGTGATTTCTTAACAATAAAAGCTGCTAATATTCCTGAACAAGGTATTGCGATTAAAGAAATTAAAGTCAATTTCCAAGATATAGTAAACATCATGAATAATACACCAATAATATTTACTAATGAATTTAAAACCTGAGAAATTGTACTAGTTAAGTTATTGGCAATATTTTCAACATCATTTGTTACTCTTGATAAAACTTCACCATGACTCTGTTTATCAAAATATTTTAATGGTAACTTATTAATCTTCTTAGAAATATCATCTCTTAATTTATAAGAAATACCAACTGCTACATCTGTATGGATAAAAGCAACAATATAATCCATTAAAGCACTAATAACATAGATAGTTAAAATCTTAATTATCAATTTTCCAATAGCATCAAAATCAATACCAGCACCACCTTGATATTTAGATAAGATACCCTCTGATAACATAGTTGTAACATTACCAATTAGTTTAGGACCATAGATACACATTACAGTTGAAGCAACCATAACAAATAAACCCATAAATATCCTAAAGTAATAAGGTTTTATATATTCCGCTAATTGTTTAATACTTGATTTAAAGTCCTTAGCTTTTTCTACTTTTTGCATTCTTGGTGGCATTAGGCTAATTCCTCCTGAGATAGTTGTGAATAAGCTATCTGCTTATATGTTTCACAATTAGAAAGCAAATCCTCATGCTTTCCTAAACCGACAATCTTACCTTCATCTAAGACAATAATCTTATCAGCATTTCTTATTGTAGAGATACGTTGGGCAACAATAATAACTGTTGCTTTAGTCTTACTAATTAGTTCACTTAATTCACTTCTTAATTTTTTATCAGTAGCATAATCTAGAGCTGAAAAACTATCATCAAAGATATAAATATTCTTATCTTTAGCCAATGCTCTAGCAATTGACAATCTTTGTTTTTGACCACCAGATACATTAGTACCACCTTGAGTTATTGGCGCATTAATGCCATCCTTACTTGCGGATACTATATTCTCTGATTGTGATATTTTAATAGCATCATTTAGCTCTTGTTCACTTATGTCTCTACCAAATTCAATATTAGATTTAATATCACCAGTAAATAAGACAGCCTTTTGTGTTGCATAGCCAATCTTATCTCTTAGTTCACTTTGTTTCATATTTCTAATATCAATACCACCATAAGTAATAGAACCACCACTTACATCAAATAAACGTGGTATAAGTTTAACAATAGTCGATTTACCAGAACCAGTTGAACCTATTATCGCAACTGTCTCTCCCGGTAAAGCTTCAAAACTGATATCTTCTAATACATTCTCCTCAGCACCAGGATATTTAAAATAAACATTGTTAAATACTAATGGACTATTTTCATTTGGTACCTTTTCAGGATTATCTATATCTAAAATGGTATTCTTTGTATCTAATACTTCCTTAATTCTTTTTACTGATACTAGAGATCTAGGAATCATAAAGAAGGATACCGTTACCATCATAAAGGAAATAACTACATGCATAGCATATTGTGAGAAAGCCATCATATCACCAATTGTCATAGCATCAATATCAATTTGTTTTGCGGAAAACCAAGTAATGCCTACTGTTAATCCATTCATAACAAAGGTCATGACAGGACTGGTAATATTCATCATCCTAGATACAAACTTATCTACCTTACTTGATTCACTATTAATTGCATCAAACTTTTCTTCTTCTACTTTTTGAGTATTAAATGCTCGAATTACTAAAATACCATCCAAGAATTCTCTCATAACAGCATTAATCTTATCGGTTAATTTTTGTAATGTTTCAAACTTAGGAACCGCAAATATCGCTAATACTATCATCATTGAAACAATAGCACCGATCGCAACAATCAATAGCCAAGATACACCAGGATATTTAATTACCTTAAAGACAGCAGTAATTCCCATCATTGGTGACATCAACATCATTCTTAACATCATCTGAATTAGTTGTTGAATCTTAGTGATATCATTGGTTGTTCTAGTTATTAAACTTGAAGTTGAAAATTTAGAAAACTCACTAGATGAAAATGATTCAATCTTTTCAAATACATCTAAACGCATCTGAGCAGCAATTCTAGCAGCAATTCTAGTTGCCATGTAAGTTGAAAGTAATTGCACAGCAACCGATATTGTGGATATGCCAAGCATTACTAGACCTGCATGTAAGATGTAATTACTTTGAATTGTTTCTACATTCAAACCAACATCACTATATATATCCTTAATATAGATTCTTACAATAGATGAATAGTTATCACTGACAGATTGCATCTGACTAATAAGTTTATCTTTAATAGAATCAACATTCTCACTATTTACCTCAAGATTAGCCTGTTTAGCCATATATGTATAAACCAATGGTTCTTGTAAGATATCAGCTATATCACTACCATCATCTAATAAATAATAAGCATTGGTCTTAAATTCTACTTCGATATTATCAACTAAAGCACTATCACCCTTATTGATAAACTCATAATGACTCAATACTTTTTCATCATTTGATACAAATAATAAGATATTATTCATATCATCTTCTGTTAATATTTTAGGTACTTCCTCAGTTATGCCGCTATATTGAATACCACTAGTAACAATATCTGACATATGATCAGGCAAAGCTAATTCTGTGCGTACTTGGGTATAAGTTAAAGCAATAATCAATAGCACATATAACGCATATTTTTTTAAGTATGAAAATATAAGCTTCATTTATTCTTCCTTTCTAAATTCTCATTCATCTTATCTATAACTTCATAAAATATATCTAAATCCTTCTTATCAATTCCAGTTAATACTTGTTTTTCTAACTCATCCATTTTTTGTTTAAACTCTAAATGTTTCCTTCTAGCAACCTCAGTTAAAACAATAACATTCTTTCTTTTATCAACTTGAGATTGAACTCTATCCACCACTCCTTTATCCTCTAAAGAATCAATAGTAGCAGCAATAGATGCCTTGTTTAAATGTGTTTCAATTTCTAAATCCTTTTGACAAACCTCTTCATCACCATGTTTAAATAAATAAGCAACAATTTGAAATTGCGTATAATTTATTTTCACTTCTGGTTCTTTACCATTAAGAAAACTATTTTTAATATTTTTATTCAGTTTTCTAATTAAAGTTAAAGTATTTGTTTTCATAATAAATAGTTCGACACCGAACTATTTTAATTTATCACAATCAGTAATGGAATGCAATAAGTATTTAACATATTAAACTAATACTTGCTACTTATTCACTCTCCAATAACCTGTTTTTCTCGAACCAACTCTTTCGATGATTCCAGCATTGCATAAAAAATCTAAATGTCTATATATTGTCGCTTCAGATTTTTTTGTTTTTTTCGCTAATTGTGGAATTGTTATATAAGAGTTGTCATTTAAAGCTATTTTAATCTTTTGATCCAATATATCTATTTTTTTATTTTCATTTATCTTGTCATTTATAATATTTTTTCTTTTAAATATAAAAGTGAAACCAAATTCATCATTTGAATATTCATAATCTACTCCGTTTTCTGTACATACTTTAAATGTTCTATCAAAACCAGTTCCAAAAGCATCAATTAAACCATTTTTAAATAGTACCATTGCAATTAAAGGGTTCCTTATTTTACTTCCAATTTTTCCACTTGCGAAATCCAAAGGACTAACATCATTTATAATGCTGCCTGGATTATATATTTTAATTTTTGATTGCGTAATTGCGATTTCATTATAATCGCCCTTTTGATATTTACAATGCGCAAATGCATTAATTACTATCTCGCGAATTGCTTTTAATGGAATCTCTGGTGTCTCTACACGCCTTGCCCCAACAATTTCCGCAGAATAATGAATATTATTTTGAATATAACGCATACCCTCATCTATACATTCAAATATATTGCCACGGAATTGTTTTAAATCACTAAAATTAATTCTTTCATCCGTTGGATAAATAACCTCTTTTAATAAAACTGGTCCATTATTTCCAAATAAATAATATCCTGCATTATTTAAAAAACCCTCATCATTAATTAACCCTAATTTATTTAAAGCTTCCAAAGGATTCCGATAAACGTAATTTAACCTTCCTGTATCATTAGCATCTCTAATATATTGAATAAGTTGTTCTTCATTTATATATTCAATTCCATATGGTGTTATTTCTTCTTCCCATTTTGAATATGTTCTGTCTTTAGACTGAAAATACTTCCAAAGTGTGTTTGAATCCATATATATGTCTGCATCATCTACACGAATATAATATCTACCATAAGCAGAATAAGGTGTATCTGTACCATTAGCCTTAATAACAATAACTTGTTTTTCTTCCATGCTGTCAATAGAAACATCTATAAATGGTAAAGGTTTTAAATTATTCCTGATTTCATGTGAAATATCAAGAGTAGTTTTCTTGCCTACCTCTTGTCCACATATAGTTCCATCATCTTTAATTCCAAAATAAACAGTTCCTTTATTATGCTTATTTAACATTGCACAAATTGAAATTACTGCTTCTTTTAATTGTGTTGTAGATTTTTTAAACTCTATAATTTCAGATTCTCTTCTTTTCATAAGTTCCTCCGACATGTTTTATATTATCATTTATCTTGTCATTTATCTTATCATATATCTTATCATATTAGAACTTGATTGTCATAGTATTCCATAAAATTTTTTATTATAATTCCTTCTTCTTTTTATTGAGTGTTTATTTTTTTATCAGCCGAAAATCCTCCGATGTACTTCGCAATTATAT
>CAVDLK010000013.1:0-15993 GCA_963609745.1 Erysipelotrichaceae bacterium
GAGAAGTAGCGGTAAAATTTGGGGACGAACGCCGCACAAAGATTGAAAATAGTATTGAATTAAATGATGAAGAAATTAATGTCAAGAAACAAAAGATTGCAATAGTATTAAATAATGATCAAGAGATACGAGCAATTAATCTTGAAGAATTTAAATCAACAGGTAAGGGAACAAAAGGTACTCTAATAGATAAGAATATTAAAGATATCATATGTTCTGAAACTTATTCTACTATTGCCGCAATAGATAAAGAAGGAATAATATATTTTATTAATACCAATTTAATACCTATACAAGAGGAGGGTGTGAAGATTGATAGTATCTGTGATTGCGGCGAAATCGTTAAAATTGCAAGATTTGAAAATAAGAAATATATTATTTTAACGACAAAGCAAGGATATGTTAAAAAATCATTAATGACTGAATATAGCCTTTCAAAAAAGCAACAAGGTATAAAATTAAAAGATAATGATGAAGTTATTTCAATTTTATTTGCCGACGAAGATGAAAATATTTTAATAGTTAATGAAAACGGAAAATTAAATAATTATCCTGTTTCTGATATTAGAATTAATGGTCGTGTTACTTACGGTACTAGAGGCTCTCAATCTTTAATTAAGAGTATTACAATAGCAAAGAAAAATGATATTGTTATTACTTATTCTATTGATAGTAAAGGTAAGAAAACATCCTTTAATGAATTACCTGTAAATTCAAAAAATAGTACAGGTTCAGTAGTATCAGAAGATACAATAGGAATAGTAAAGGTGGATGGAACTAAAATTTTGATTTGCGGCGATACTGGAAGAATCATAGTTGTTAATAGTGACGATATTGCATTACATTCAATTAAGAGTGCAGGCTCAAAATTAATCAACGGTAATATTCTCAAAATTGATGCTATCTAAAAAGTGACTCCACGAAAAATTGTGTTTATAAAAGATTTTAGATATAATAATTATGTAAGTGATAAAAAACACTTATATTCATAATAAAGACAAATGTCTAAGAAAGGAAAAATTTAAAAATTATGGAAGATGTATTAAAACTAACTCAAAAGACTGCTAGAGTTCTTGAAATTATGAGAGCCGAAGATGCTCCTATGTTCCCTGCAGATATCGCTGCTCATGATGAAGCATTATTTGAAAAGGGTTCAAAAAGTGTTTCTCCTTTAATGAACACTCTTTATAAGAACGGCCTAGTTGAAAAAGACACTGCTGATTGCAAAGTTGTTGACAAAGATGGTAATGAAGTTGTTAAACAATATGTTCGTTACACTTTAACAGACGCTGGTAAATCAGTTGAATTCGAAATCAAGGCATAATTAAGCAGTTCATGAAAAGGAGTCGCAAGACTCCTTTCAATACTTTATATTAAATTTAAAAGAAAGGTAAGTATAAAATGATTGAAAGAAATTTATTAAATGAAAACACAGTAACAGTAGTTGGTACACTTGTTGATGCTTCAGCAACTCCTGGGACATCAAGAGACGGAAATGATTATGTCCGTGGTAAAGTATCAATTAAATCAAACAACAAAACAATAGAATTAAACTTTTTTACAATGAAAATGACAAAGTCTGGTGCTGTTAGCAAGCTATATAATACTTATATGACTCTTGGTGATATTAAGGGCAAGAGAGTAGAAGTTACAGGTTATATTGATGAAGCTAAGGTTCCAACAAATGGCACTATTCGTAGAGGAAATAGTTTATACTTACGTTTTATTAAGGTTTTATCAGATACTGATACAACTCCAGATGTAGCATCATTCAAGATTAGTGGCTTTATTCAAGAAGGATTAAAGGCAGTTTATAATGATGATGGTGCTACTATTAAAGATTATAATATTGTAGTAGGACAAGCAGACTACAAGCGTGAACAAGCTAAACAATTCCGTTTCAATGTAGACCCTGCAAACCAAGCAGCTATTGATGGAATGAATAAGAAGTTTACTGTAGGTACATCTGCAATATTCTCTGGTAATCTAGAATTCGATATTGAAACAAGAGTAACAGAAATTGAACAAGACTTTGGTCCTGCTATTACTAAAACTAGTCAATACTCAACTAAGAGATATGTTATTATGTCAGGTAGTATAATTGTAGATGATACAGCATATACACCAGATGAAATTAAAATTTTATTAGCGGGTGCAGCTGAAGATGATAAAAAACGTTTATCATCTAGACAAGGTACTGGTGCTACAGTTAGTACGCAAACTAGAACTACAGCTCAACCTAAGTTAATATAAGGAGGGATTAAATGGATCTATTAGGATTAAAGAAAAATACCGTTACTAGGGGTGTTAGTAATAAGCACTTCTTATTCTATGGTGAACCCTCTACTCGTAAGACTAGTGTCGCCGCGCAATTCCCAGATTCATTAATTTTGGCGACTGAAATTGGTTATAAACAAATCCCTGAAGCTGTTGCTTATGATATTGATTCGTGGGCAACTTTCCTAGAGGCAGTTAAAGAATTGAAGAAACCTGAGATTAAGGCTGCCTATAAAACAATAGTAATAGATACTGTAGATATTTTACAAGACTTATGTGTACAATATACATGTAATGTTAATGGTATTAAGTCCCTAGGTGATGTAGGTTTTGGTAAAGCCTGGACAGAATATAAGACCAATTTTAATAGAGCTATCAACTCTATAGCACAAAATGGTTATTCTATTGTCTTTATAGCTCACTGTAATACTTCAAGGGCAGAAGATGGTACTGTTAAATCTATAGGGCCTATTCTTGATAAGCAACCAAGAAAAACAATTGAAGCATTAACAGATTTTATCTTCTATCTACAAAAAGAAGTAGTTAATGATAAAGAAACTGTTATGGCTTATTCTTATCTTCCTGAGAACGTCATGACAAAATCTAGAATTAGAAATCTAGCACCAAGTTTTGAGTTTACTTTTGAAAATCTTGAAAAAGAAATCAATAAAGCATTAGATAATTATTCGAATGTTTATGGTAAAAATGTTCAAATTGGTGAAGAAACTAGACTTGAAGATAAAGCAAGCAAGAGTGAAGAAATTCCATTTGAAACAATTAAAAATCGTGTTATAGAAACAGCTAGTAAATTACTAGATAATCCAATATATAATGAGAAAGCCACTCAAATTATTGTTAGTGCTATGGGTGGAATTAGATTAAGTGAAGCTCCTGAATCTTATAGACAAATACTAATTGACTTGGAACAAGAGTTAAAGAACTTAGCTGCATAGGAGGTTATATGACTTTAAGAGAGTTAGAGGAACTGATTATCGAAGTTTCTGGTAAACCACTCTCTTCTATGATACAAAATCAAATATCGAAATATTATCAAGAAGGTTATACTTATAAAGAGATAGGTAGATGTATATGGTATTTCTATAGGATTAACAACAATGATATTAGAAAGATAGATCAATATGGCATTGGGATTGTTCCCTGTGTAAGGGAACAAGCCAATGCTTATTACGATAATTTAAAGTCTAAACAAGAACAACAAAGAATCGCGGCGGAACGTGTCAAAGAACAATCTATTAAAGAGATTGAAATTAAGGCAACCCGCCGCAATTTTAATAAAAAGGAGGTAGATATTAGTGGCATTAGATAATGTAATAAAATCTTTATCAGATACTGCTACAGAAAATGAAGTAATTGGTTATCTATTGAAAAAACCTTCCTTATTTTTAGAACCAGAGTTTCCTTTAAATTTAGATGATTTTACAAATCAAAGAAACAAAGTGGTTTTTGCTGTTTTATCTAATATGGCATTTCAAGGTGCGGAGACTATCAATCCTGTTGATGTAGATACAGAACTAAGACAATTCCCAGCACAATATGAATTATATAATAATGCTGGTGGTATAGAAAGTTTATTATCTCTTGCAATGGATGACGGTAGGGTAGTAGATAATGCAGTATTCAATATTTTATATCAAAGACTAAAAAAGTACTCAATGTTGAGAGATTTAGAACGAGCAGGCTTTTCAACACATGACTTATATAATACCGATTGTTTTGATAACACAGAACAAAAGGTAAATTTTGAAAGTTGTTCGTTAGATGATTTTGTAAAGAATTATAAAACGAAGTTAAACGACATTGAAGAAAAATATCAAAATAAAAATGCCGAAAGAGGTATATCAATAGCAGAAGGATTAAGAGAGTTAATCGAAGAATATAAGATTACTCCAGCTGTTGGTGCTACTCTTGATGGTGATATATATAATTATGCTGTTAGAGGCGCTCGTATGGGTAAAATGTATATTACTAGTTCTCCGAGTGGTATGGGTAAGACTCGTAGAATGGTAGGCCAGGCTTGCGCACTGGCGCTACCATATCTTACCAAAGATGGAGCAATAGTAACGAAAGAGAATTATTATCCTGCGTTATTTATTTCAACAGAACAAAGTGTAAGAGAGATACAAACATTAGTATTGGCTTATGTAAGTAATGTTAATGAAGATAAGATAACTGATGGATGTGTTGATTGTACTCAAGCAGAATTAGATAGAATTGAAAAAGCAATAAAAATAATAGAATTATTCAAAGATTATCTTATGTTGGAACAAATTGCTGATCCTTCAGTAGGATTATTAAAAAGTAAAATGTTACAATATATTTATAAAAAGGATGTAAGATATATTTTCTTTGATTATATTTTTACTAGTTCTAGTTTAATGGGTGAGTTCGCGGCGACACGTCTTAGAGAAGATGTTATACTATTGATGTTGAGTAATGCTTTGAAAGAAGTAGCCACCGTTAATGATGTATTTGTAATGTCAGGTACACAAGTTAGTGGTGATTATAATAAACCAACTTTTAGAGGAATGGAATATATTAGAGGTAGTAAAGCAATAGCAGATAAAGTTGACGTAGGCGATATTACTATTAGATTACTACCTGAGGAAGAAGAAGCAATAGAAGAAATAATTAAGGTGGATGGCCGCAAACCTAATATAGTAACAGATATATACAAAAATCGTAGCGGCGTTTTGACGCAAGTTAAAATATTTAGTTATTTCGATTATGCGACTTGTCATATGGAAAATTATTTTTTGACAGATTTAAGTTACATCCCAATGGAATTAGGTCAAGGAGTTAAGTTTGTTCAAAAGAGAACCAATTTACAAACGATTGAAGAATTAATATTAGCGAAAAATAGAATGGAGGGAAAGACTTTATGCTTAATTTAAATGATATTAAAGAACAATTAACTCCAACTGAAATAAAAGCTATCTTATTTGAATATGAAGTTTATCCTTACGCGGAAAACGAAGAATACATTATATTTCCAACCTGTTGTCATAATTTAGAAGGTGGAAGTCCAAAATTATATTATTATACAAATACTCATTTATTTGTTTGTTATACACATTGTAATACTTCATTTGATATTTTTGAATTGATTATTAAAATGGAGAGATTGCGTGGTAATGAAATTACATTAATGGACGCAATAAGAAAATGTGGTATTGAAGGCGATTTTGAAATCCCAGAAGATAGAAAAGAAGATATTAAATCTTTAGAATATTTAAAGAGGATGAAAGAGATCGTTGTGCCACAAGCAATGCCATTAAAGGAAATTGATTCACGAGCATTAGATCAATATGTAGATAATTCAAAATATCTTGAACCGTGGATTAATGAAGGTATGAGTTTGGAGGCACTTAGAAGATTTGGTATTAAATATGATATGGTTAATCTTGCTATTGTTATCCCGCATAAAGATAAGACTGGTAAGATAGTAGGTATTAGGGGTAGATTTATGGCAGAAGATGCTCCTAACAAATATATGCCATTAACATATCAAGGTATGTATATGGCACATAATTTAAAAGATAATCTATATGGAATTTATGAAAATAAAGATGTTATAAAGAAAAAACAAACGGCTTTCATTTATGAAGGCGAAAAATCTGTTCTATTGATGGATAGTTATTTTGGAAAAGAAAACAATAATTCAGTTGCGACTTGTGGTAATAAAATATCGAATGAACAAATCTCTTTATTAAAAGAATTGGGAGTTCATGAAGTTGTATTGTGTTATGATAAAGATTATCGAACATATAATGAAATGTTGGCAATTCAAGAAAAATATATGGCAATAGGGCAAAAATTAAGTAATTATTTTAGGACTTCTATTGTTATGGATTATGGATTATTATTAGATTATAAGGATAGCCCAATAGATCAAGGAAAAGAAGTTTTTAAAGAATTATATAAATATAGATATTATGTATAGGAGGTTTGATGTTTAAATATAAATTGAATAGTTTCTATAATGTTGCAGATTATACAGATAGTTTCGTGCAACATTATTTAGAAGCTATTAATATAGACAAGATATCTAGTTTCCTCGTAGGTCCAGAACCCGAAGATGAACTAGATCCATATTTACTTGAAAATATGCAAAGAGGGATAGATATGCTACATAAGCATATCACCCTTAATAGTGTAGTATATCTACTAGTAGACTGCGATCCAGATGGGTATACCTCAGCTAGTATAGTTAATAACTACTGTAAGAATGTGGCCCCTACACTAAGAATAGTGCATGCACTCCATGAAACGAAAGAACATGGAATAGAAGATATAAGTGCTATACCATCTGAATGTGATTTAATTATTATACCAGATGCGGGTTCATCTCAAAAAGATGAGCTATTAGCTTTAGCTGAGCAAGGTAAGAATATATTAGTATTGGACCACCACGAATCTGATGTGGAAATAGTACATGATAATATCGTCATTATTAATAATCAGCTATCGCCGCGTTTTCCTAACAAAGCATTAAGTGGTGCTGGTGTAGTATTTAAGTTTATTGAAGCTTATGATAAACAATATGGTGATGGTACATATTGGATGAAGTATTACGATTTAGCCATGTTAGGCGGTATTAGTGACGTAATGTATTCTGGTACTCTTGATAACAATTATATATTTACAACGGGTTTAGCGAATGTTCATAATAAATTTTTGAAAGCATTATTAGAAAAACAATCATATTCTATCACTTCTACAACTAATCCGACAAAAATTGATATTGCATTTTATATAACCCCTGTAATTAATGGTGTTATTAGAATTGGTACGCAAGAGGAAAAAGAAAACTTATTTAAAGCGATGGCCAATAATGATATTACTGAACAAGTAGAAACAGTATACCGCGGCCAAACTCGTATAGAAACATTCTATGAATATGTTGCAAGAGAATCAGCAAATATCAAATCACGACAAGACGCTTTAATTACAAAAACAACAGAAAAGATATTTGCAAAGATTGAAGAACAAGGATTACAAAATAATCAATTAATTATATATAAAACAAGTCTTTCTAATAAGGAAGAAGTACCGAAGGTTTTAACAGGTTTAGTTGCTATGAAGATATGTGCCAAATATAATAGATGTACTCTTGTGGTAAGGCCGCAAATGGTTAATGGAGTTCAATATTATATGGGCAGCGGCCGTGGTAAGATTGCTGATGGCTTTGATAGTTTAAGAGATTTCCTAGTAGAGAGTAATTTAGTTGAGATGGCACAAGGGCATGCTATGGCTCATGGTGTATCAATTAAAGAAGAGAATATTAGTAAATTAATAGAATATAGTAATGATAAATTAAAGGATGTAGACTTTGGTTCTGACGTGGTAGAAGTATGTGGTATTAATCCACCTGTCGCCGCGGTTCGAGATTTTGCGGAACATCCATCAATATATGGTAATGGTATTCCTACTCCTACATTTGTATTTACTACTGTATTGGGCCCTAATAGTTATGCTGTAATGGGGTCTAGGATGGATACTATAAAATTCTTATTCAATGGTATAACATTTATTAAGTTTCATGCTAAAGAACTCATACAAGAGTTGCAAGAGCATGAAGGCTATATAGATATAGAAATAGCAGGCCGTCCTCAGATAAATGAGTTTAGAGGCAATAGTATATTACAAGTGGTAGTTGATAATTATAATATAAGGGAACATAGTTTAATATAATGAAAAAAAGTAATGTTAAAATAGAAGATTATTGCAACTTTAAAATGAGGCTTGGCGCCGCAATGGAAACCGCGGCGACAAGCACTCTTACTAAAGACACAATAGACGAACTAATAGCGAGTTATCAGAAATGCGGCGGAACGTTAGAAAATATTCGATCTTACGAAAATATTTTATCAATGTATAATATCGCCGCAATAAAAGATTTATTAATGCAACCAACATTACTAATTACTATTGATAATGAAGATAAAGAACTTGCTTGGGTATTAACAATTTTCCAAAAATAATAGTTGCGATAAAACAAAAAATTTGATATAATTAATATAGAAAGGGGAATTATGAATTACATTAATACACATTTACACACTCATATGTCTAATATGTCTTGTGGGTTTCCAGATGTAATGATTAAACCTGAAGACTTAATAGATAGGGCAATAGAATTAGGTTATGGTGGTGTAGCAATAACTGACCACGAATGTTTATCTGCGGCGATACCAGCAGAACAATATATGGATAAATTAATAGAAGGCAATGAAGAATTGTCTTCTTTTAAGTTAATTAGGGGTAATGAAATATATCTTGCTAGGGATGATATGAGCGCGGCGACGTATAAAAGTGGAGACCACTTCTATCATCACATCCTATTGGCTTTAGATAAGACTGGATATGACCAATTAAGAGAATTATCTAATAGGGCATGGCATAGAAGTTTCTTTAGAGCTATTCAGCGTAGATGGAATACAATAGATGATCTAAGAGAGGTTATTGGTAATAACCCTGGTCATATTGTGGGAACTACAGCATGTTTAGGTGGTATAACTGGTACATATTGGAAAAATGAAACCGCGGCGGAAGATGTTGAAAGTTTCATTAATATGTTTGAAGATATTTTCGGTAAAGAAAATTTCTTTGTTGAAATGGCTCCAGCATTAAAAGATGGCGACCAAATAAAATATAACAAATTTCTTTATGATAATTTCAAAAATCGTCATAATTTTTTAATCGCCACGGATGCCCATTATTTGAATAAAGAAGATTTTGATATATTTAAAGTATTCTTAAACAGTAAAAGTAGTAAAGATAGAGAAGTAGAAGAATTTTATTCAACTGCTTATATGTGGTCTTGGGAAGATATAAAAAATAATTTTATTGAACAAGGTTTTGATGAAACTTTTATTGAGTCATGTCGCCGCAATAGTACAATAATTGGAGAAAGGGTTGTTGATTTTAGATTAAAAGCTCCGTTGGTTGTACCAAAAGTTCCGATGGAAGATAAAAAACCAAATATTAATTATCCTATTGACAATTATGAATATATAAATAAATTTATAAATAGCGAATATCTAGAGGATAGATATTTAATATATAAGATATTTGAAAATTATGAAGATTTGATTGACCACAACCAATTATCTGATAAACAGGTTTACGATAGAATTGAAGAAGAATTAACAGAGTTGTGGTTGATTAGTGAAAGTTTAAATGAGCGTGTTAGTAACTATCTAATTACAATGTCAAAAATAATTGATATTATATGGGAAGATGCAGATACTCTTGTTGGTGTATCTAGAGGTTCCGCGGGTGCATGGATAACTAATTATTTATTAGGTATAACTCAGATGAATCCGTTATTATATCCAGTACCTATTCGAAGTTACAGATTCTTACATAGATCTCGTCCAGACTTTCCAGATATTGACTTCGATACTCCAGGAGAGGATAAAGAAGAAGTAATACAGGCTATAAGGAATTATTTTGAGTCTATTGGTGGTAGTGTAACACAAGTCGCCGCATATAAGACTGAGGCTTCGCGCTCGGCATTAAGAACCGCGGCAAGAGGTTTGAATATTGATGATGAAGTTGCATTATATGCAACATCACTTCTTGCGGCGAAACGTGGTATTTTCCCAACATTAGAACAAGCGTATAGCGGCGATGCGGAAGTTGAACAGGTAAAAGAATTCTATAATCTAATGAATAGTTATCCTAAATGGAAAGCGGCCGCATGGAAGATAGAAGGACTAATTACAGGTTTAAGTGCTCACGCCGCAGGTATTATGGTTCGTAATGATAAGATAGAAGATAATTATAGTATTATGAAGACTACTAGGGGTATAACTGTTACTAGTAATGATCTACATGAATCTGAGTATGCGGGATTGGTAAAATTTGATGCCCTTAGTGTTGATGCTCTTGGTAAGATCCGTATATGTATGAACTATCTATTGCAGGATGGTTTAATAGAATGGCAAGGTAGTTTAAAGAAAACATATAAGAAATATCTATGGCCAAGTACATTAAAATATACTCCAGAGTTTTGGAATAATATTATGAGTAATAATATTAATAGTTTGTTCCAATTAAATACTCAGGTAGGTAGACAGGGGTTATTAAGAGTTAAGCCAGATGCTATTGAACAAATAGGTATTATTAATACTTTAATCAGACTTCAACCTCAAAATAAGAATGACCCTATGCCAGTAGAAGTATATAGAGAATATAAAGAAGATATTAATCAGTGGTATAAGGAAATGCATAATTACCACTTAACAGAAGAAGAAATAGCAATATTAGAAAAACACTTATTAAAATTAAGTGGAGTTGCAGATAGTCAAGAGAGTGTTATGGAGTTAAGTATGGACTCCCATATAGCTAACTTTGATATGAAAGAGGCTAATAAGTTAAGAAAAGGTATTGCTAAAAAAAGTAAAACTGCACAGGAAGAAGTTAAACAGTTATTCTATACTAAGGGGCAGGAGGTAGGTACAAGTATGAACCTTCTAAACTATGTATGGGAAGTACAAGTGGGTAGGCAGCTGGGCTACTCATTCTCCCTCCCTCATGTAGCAGGATATACATACATAGCAATGCAAGAGGCTACCCTATATACATATTACCCCCATATATATTGGAACGCCGCGGTATTAAGTTCAGATGCAGGTTCTGATGCTGAAGAAGATTTCCAAGATTTAATTGAAAAAGGTTGGAAGAAAAAACCATTAAGCAAAAGAACAGAAGAAGAACAATTAAGAGTTGAATTTTTAGAAGAATTTGAAGATGAACTTGATCCTGATGATATAGAAGAAGTGTTCCAACAATATTTAAAGGATTATAGAGAAGAAGAAGATAAAAAGGCGGCGAAAACACGTAGAGGTATGATAGCATTTGCCATTAGTAATCTACAGGGACAGATGGATATCGCCGCGCCTGATATTAATACATCTGGTTTTGGTTTTAGACCAGATAATGAACATAATGCTATTGTTTGCGGATTAAAAATAGTAGCAAAATGTGGTAACGCATTAATAAATGATATTATAAAAAATCGACCATATAATTCATTACAAGATTTTCTTTCAAAAGTAAAAATTAGTAAGGATAGGGTATGTAATTTAATTAAGGCGGGCGCTTTTAGAAACATTGAAACTGAAGATAATGTTAAATTATTAAGAGAATATGTTTTACAGGTTGCCGATCAAAAGAAAAGAATAACATTACAAAATATGGCAATGTTAATCAAATATAATTTATTACCGAAAGAATTGGAAGAAGAAATTAAATTATTTAATTGGGTTAAGTATGTTAGAAAGACAAAATATGATAGTTCAAATTATATTTTGGATGATAGAGCATATAAATTTTATGAAAATAATTTTACAACCGATAATAGTTATTTTGCAAAAGATAAACGAATTGTTAAAAAAGATGAGATTGAAAAATATTATAATAAGGCGATGGATGAAGTTAGAGATTATCTAACTGAACATCAAGAAGAATTATTAAAAAAATTAAACTCAATCTTATATACTATTGAATGGGATAAATATGGTGTTAAAGATATATCTGAAGGCGAAGTAAATAGTATGCGTATTTATATACATGATAACCCATTTATAAAAGTACAAACTAATCTTCCTATTTCTACTCTTGATGAAGTTATGGAGGGAGAGGTAGTTGGTAAGTTTAATATTAAGGGTAAAATAGTACCTAAGATGAAGATACATTATATATTAGGTACAGTTATTGATAAAGATAAACTACATAATATGGTATCCATCCTAACGCCGCAGGGGGCAATAGAAATCAAAATGTCTAAGGAACAATATGCTTATTATGGACAAACAATAGTAGATATAGTAAATGGTGAGAAAGTAATAAAACAACCTAGCTTCTTTGAAGTTGGAACTGAATTATTATTAACTGGTTGTGCAAGTAATGATTTATTTAGATTAAAGAAATATAAAGATTCATTAACTGATGATGTTATGATGTTGGCTGAAATAACTGAAGATAATCATATTATGGTTTATCCTAAAATAAGCGGCCGTACTGAAGAAAATATTGACTAGTCCTAAGTTAAAATGTTATAATTTAATAAAGGATGGTATAGAATGGCGAAGCATGTTTATATATGAGATTGTGATTGAAATGAAGACCATAAAGCATTATATAATGTTGTTTCAATGAAAATATCTTCCTTTCATAAACAACTCGGCGATGAAGTACATTTAGCTTCTGAAGAATGATTGCCATTTGGTAATTATACTAAATTATATATTATAAGAGAATCCCTGTCCGCGGCGTTACCTCCAATGAAGTTTCTGGATGATCAGAGGACGGTTGGGTTGGGTAAAGCTATGCAGGGGTTCTCTTTTTATATAGATTTGCCTAATAGTATTGCGGCATGCCGCCCTGACTATCTACTATTCCCAGAAAAGGTTGCGGGGATGCGGCGTTATGAGAAGGTACAGTATATACAGTTTACTAATGGTGGTAAACTACTGCCTATTATACAGGATGCTAGAAATAGCTTTACTGGTAAGAAAATTAATATGGTAGTGGATTCTGACCTATGAGATTTAGATTATTCTATTATTAAGGAAGTATTAAAAAGATTACAAAAATCATTTCAAGTTGCTTTTAAATTTCCAATAAAGATAAAACCATTAATACAAGATAAAGAAATACAACAATTATTTTTATCCTTACGCTTTGATGGTATTTATAGGGAAAAATTTCAAAATAATTATGGTAATTCTATTGATAAAATCAAAGAAATTGTAGATTTTCTTGCAATTTTTGAAAATTATAAACGATTTAAACCATTTAAAATTCAATCAATTACCAAACCGCATTCTAATAATTTAGAAGCAAGAGAAGATTTATTTAGAGATTTTCAAATTATGGATTATGCAAAACAAAAGAAAGTCAGAATTAATATGACTACCCCGCATTATCCAAATACAGAATTTATTGATTATTTTACTTCGATAAAAATTTGAAGTAATAATTATAATAAAGTAAGTTATATTGAATTTATGACTCGCTTTACTACTGAAAAAACGATACGAACGCCGCAAGAGATAGTAAATAATAGAATTGAATGATTATCTTATAATACACGGCAATTAATGTATCTAATTAGTAACTATTATGAAGAAATTAAACCTTATATTTATAGAGAATGAGGTGAAAATTTCTTTGAAATAGATTTAGATTTAGATTATATCAGAAAGGAATTATAATGAGAATATTATTTTACGATTTAGAAACTACTGGTTTAAGTAGGGAATATAATGAGATACTTAATATCGCGGCGATAGTATATAATGATGAAGAGGACTGTATAGAAGATGAATTCTGTATATATATTAAGCCAGAGAAAGGGGTTCCTTGGAACATAACCCAATTAACTGGTATTACTAATCAGATGGTAGCTAATGCTAATAATGAAAGCCTATCCCTATATGACTTCATGGAATGGGTAAGAAAACACAACTGTCATATCTGTGCTGGGCATAATGTCAAACACTTTGATAGACCATTCTTACAAGCTAGGTGTAAGAAGTTCAAGATAGAAGATACCCTACCTTTGGATACAGTAGACACACTAGAATTGGCAAAAGAAGCTTTAAAGCAAGGCTGCTTACCTGATTATAACTATACTACTGCTAAGGGTAATATTAGTTTAAAACAAGAATATCTAATGGACTATTGGAAGCTTGGTACTCAAGAACACTTAGCCTTAACAGACGTACAGTATAATATTATGGTATATAAGAAGTTAAGAGAAGCATTAGATAATGTAGATTATGGTTTTTAAGGAGATATAATGGGAAGACTTAGTAATGCTGAAATAACAAATATTATTTTAGCTAGAGGATTTGAACCTGTTGATATAAGCGGTTATCAGAACAAAAGTACAAAGCTAACATGTAAATGTAAGGAAGGACATATGTTTAACGCGGCGTTAGCCGATATTATGAAAACTTCATTTACTTGTCCTAAATGTACTGGTGAACGTTTCGCCGCGGCGATTAATGAAGGAAAAGTCCCTACAAAAAACGGTTATAGAATTTTGGCATTAGACCAATCAAGTCAAGTAAGCGGCTTATCAATTTGAGATGATGGCAAACTTGTATATTATGATTGTGTCAAAAATGTTGGAGAATTAGAAGTTAGATTGGTTAAATGATCAACTTGATTAAAAGAACGATTAGATGAATGACAACCCGACTATGTAATTGTAGAAGATATTCAGGAACAAGGGAATAGCGGTGTTGTAACATATAAAATTTTGGCGATGATATTAGGAATTACTCTTGAAATTTTACAAGAAAAAGATATTCCTCATACTTCTATTTTAAATAAGAAATGGCAAAGTATGTTTAATATTGCAGGTTCTAATAGGGTATCGCAAAAGAAGAATGTAATGGAAAGAGTAAAAGAATACTTTGGCATAGAGGTTACAGATGATGTGGCTGATGCTATACTGATAGGCTTATATGCAGTAAGGCAAGAGCACGCTAAATGGGGAGAACAAAAAGTATTCTAGGAGGTACTAATGGATAATATTGTATTGAGCGGTCAACCCGCGGTTATAATAAAGTGTGGATGTGACTTCTCAGTTAATGGTACACAATTTAAAGAAGGACAAGTAGTAGCTTGTATTACTGATAGTGATGTATCCTTTACATATGCGGCCGCAAACAGGCCTATAACTCAGGGCGCGGCGACATTGGGATATGGAGAAAAGGTGGAGTTAAGCAGTGTGTATATCGCCGCGGTTCCATTTAATAAGATGCTTAGTAAAATTGTATTTGGTTCTACTAATAGTGAATTTACTAAACCTTATATAGTGAATAGTGTAAGTGATGATGATGGCATTGTGGCTCTAGGATATGATAATATTCAAGATATACAGGTGTTAGATAATGATTACACTCCTATTGAGTATAAGTTTGATGAAGAAACCAAGCTGATTACTATTGCTCCTAATACAAGATGCAAAGTATATTTTAATGTACCTTTAAAGAATTGTACCACTAATAAGGTTATGCCTAAATCATTACCTTACTTTATACTAGAATGTGTTAGTAAGGGTAATATGATAAGTGATAGTAGAGAGCCAATTACACAAGTAATTAAGATTAAACGCGCGGCGTTGCAACTAGATCCATTTTTTAGATTTAATAATGGCATTGATAAATTTGATTTAACTTTTAAAGTTATTAAGGATGAGGTTAATGAGATAGGATATGGAAGGTAAAAGAGGGAAGATACAAGGAACTGATATTCCTTATGTACATTCTACTACTAATAATATTAATGCAAAAGCAGCCCTTAAAAAAGCAAACGCGACTTATAATCGTACACTTCCTGCCTTAGATAGATATATTAAAAAAGTTAAAAAAACTAAGGAAATATTGAATAAGTCTATAAAACAACAAAGAGGCGAATATTTGGATTTTGTCGATATACTAAATGAAGTCGCTCATGAGGATGGCGATGAAGGTATCAAAGCTATTGTAGATTTTAATATAGCGGCAGCTCAATTAAACTATGCTTTTAATGGTAGTAAAAAAAGTAATGGTAATAAAAAGGGTATTTGGTCTAGTAGCCCTGGAGAAAATGGTTCAAAAATCCTTAGATATAAAAATTTATCAGATGAAAAACAGTATCAATCATTAATTAATGGACTAGAAAAATTTTCTAAGG
>CAVDLK010000014.1:0-7505 GCA_963609745.1 Erysipelotrichaceae bacterium
TTCAAACTACATTTACGCAAATCCCCGTTTACTATATTTTTTAAACTAACAATAAATAAAAACAGCACCGATGTAGTGCTGTAATCTTTATATATTTTGATAAATAATTATTTCTTTAATTTAATTCTTTTAATAATACCTAAATATAAAATTGAAGCAACAATAATTGTTAATATTGCATTTACTGATGTTGTAGCCCACTTTGCTATAGTTAAGTAACTTGCTGCCTTTTCAGCATTATGTAGAATCAAATTGTAATAAATATAAGAGAACAAAGGTTCGGCAAATACATTAAAAAACATACCAGCACAAATTGATAAAATTACTTCTTTTTTATTATCTTGCTTTTCATCAATCTTAAAAATTTTATGGGCAAATGTACCAGTGATATAGCCAATAAGGAACTTAAGAATGATAGTCTTTGGTGCTGTTATAACATATTTAGGGTCTAATAAATCACCAATACCCATACCAATAGCACCAGCTAAACCACCAGAAACACCATCTATCATTAAAGCAGCAAGAACACAAAATACATTACCTAAATGGAATGATGTATAACCAGCAGGTGTAGGAATAGGTACTTGAATAAAAGTAAATACCACATAACATAAAGCTGCCATTACAGCTGTTAAAGCTATTTTATAAGTTCTATTTTTCATTAAAAGACTCCCTGTTTAATCATTGCATCTGCAACCTTTTTAAAACCAGCAATATTTGCGCCGGCTACTAAATCATAACCCAAACCATATTCTTTTGCAGCCTTTTCGCTAGCATCATGAATATTAATCATCATCTTCTTTAATTGAACATCTACCTCTTCAGCTGTCCAGAATAATCTTTCAGCATTTTGTGACATTTCAAGTGCTGATACCCCAACACCACCTGCATTTACTGCCTTAGATGGAGCAACTATCATATTAGATTTTCTTAATAAGGCAAGTGCTTCATTTGTTGTAGGCATATTCGCAACTTCAATATAATACTTAACACCTGATTCAACTATTTTTTTAGCCTCCTCAATACCAACATCATTTTGTACTGCCGCTGGCATCAAGATATCTAAATCCTTAACTCCCCAGAATTTCTTACCTTCTACAAATTCACATTTAAACTTCTCTGCATAAGGCTTACAATGCATTGGATCATTTTGCCTCATTTGTAGAATGAAATTTAATTTTTCTTCACTATTTATTCCATCTTCATCATGAATATAACCATCAGGACCTGACATATAGGTAACTTTTGCCCCTAATTCTGAAGCTTTTTTCATAATTCCCCAGGCAACATTGCCATAACCTGATACACCAATTCTTTTACCAACTAAAGTATCATTTTCATGTTTTAGCACTTCATTCAAATAATATATAGCACCATATCCTGTTGCCTCAGGTCTAATCAAAGAACCGCCAAAACTTATATCCTTACCAGTTAATACACCATTTTCATAATTACCCTTAAGTCTTCTATATTGGCCAAAGAGATAACCTATTTCTCTAGCACCAACTCCCATATCTCCAGCCGGAACATCACAATCAGCACCAATATAGCGATATAGAGCCGTCATATATGATTGACAAAAACGCATAATCTCACTATCAGACTTACCAGCAGGATCAAAATCACTGCCACCTTTACCACCACCAATTGGTAATCCTGTTAAAGCATTTTTAAAGGTTTGTTCAAAACCTAAAAATTTAATAATACTTGTATTAACATTCTTTTGAAATCTTAGTCCACCCTTATATGGCCCAATAGCACCATTAAATTGGCATCTATAGCCCGTATTAGTATGAACTTTACCATTATCATCAGTCCATACAACTCTAAAAGTAAACATTCTTTCTGGTTCAACTATTCTATTTAATAAATCTGCTTTTTCATATTCTGGATGTGCATCAACTACTGGTGAAATAGAACTTAATACTTCCTCAACTGTCTGTACAAACTCAACTTCATCAGCATGCTTTTTCTTTACATTGTTAATTACTTCCTCTACATATTTATTCATACAAGTCACCTCTATATAAATTATATATCCAATACGAAAAATCTATTATTTAGAACATCAATATATAAAAGATAATTATGAACTATATTATAAAAGACTCTTGGTTTTTCCTACGAGATACAAAGGTATGTTTGTGATATTCCCATCTTTTCGATAAGCTAATTTAGAAAAACGTAACGCATGTTCAGGTAGATATTCATTAATATATTGTTTAAAAGAAGGTGCTGATTTATTTTCACCACTCTTTACTTCAACTGGAATAATCTCCATTCCATTTTGTAAAATAAAATCAATTTCCATATTCTTATTAGAATAGTAATGAGGCTCTACTTCAAATTTTCCACGTAATTGTTGTAAAACATAGTTTTCTATCAATGGCCCTTTGAATTGATAATTTGCTTTTAAAAGGATTGCACTATTATCAACCCCAGCCATATATTTTAAAAGTCCAGTATCGAAAACAAATAGTTTAAATTGACTTAAATTATCATACGCAGGTAATGGATGCTCTGTCTTGCTAAGATTATAAACACGAATTAACATTCCTGCACTTACTAACCATTCAATTGCTTCTTCATATTCGCGTGCTCTAGCACCTTCACGAACCACACCATACATAAATTTCTCATTTGCTTTTGAAAGTTGCGAAACAATACTTCTAAAAACCATTAGAATTCTTCCACTATTAACTTTTCCATTATGTTTGGAAAAATCATTTTCATAAATCTCAATGAGTTCCTTTTGAATTCTTAAAATCCTTTCTGGATCTTTATATTTTATCCACGAAGATACACACTCTGGCATTCCACCAATAATTAGATAATAGTTATAGGCCTCTAATAATTTATTATGGAATACTTCCTCAATTTGTTGATCTTTTTGAATACTATCGTAATAAGCAAATAGCGTTGGCTCACATGCTTCAAGAAATTCATCAAAATTCAAGGGATATAAGTCAAGTAAATTAACCATACCAACAGGATAAGATTTTGCTTGCGCTAAAAGAGTGCCTAACAAACTTCCAGCTGCAACAATATGATACTCATTCGCCTTTTCCTTAAAATACTTAAGTGTATTTAAAGCATCAGGACATTCTTGAATTTCATCAAAAATAATTAATGTTTCTTCTGGCAATATCTTTTTTCCAGCAATCATCGAAAGTAGTTCAATAATACGATTTGGATTCTTGTTTGTTTCAAAGATAGATTTTAGTTCATCTTCTTCATCAAAATTAAAATAAACAAAACTCTTATAATAATTTTTTCAAAACTCTTTCATTAACCATGTTTTACCAACTTGTCTTGCACCTCTTAAAATAAGAGGTTTTCTCTCTTCATCATTTTTCCAATTTATCAAATCATTAATTAGATTACGCTTCATAATTATTACATTCTTTCTTATAAGTAATAATAGAATATCACATTTTTCTTATATTTTAAATGACTATTTTACACATTTTTCTGACTTTTTTAACTTATTATTACACATTTTTCTATTTTTTAGTCTTACTTAGTCAACCATATTCCATCTCGTTTTGATCCTTTTCTTTCTAACAAATTATAGTCCTGCAACTTTTTGCATGCTTTTTTTACACCAGCTAAACTCATATCAGCCAACTTTGCTATATCTTCTTGCAACAAAGTACCATCATTAGACAAAATTTCATAAACCTTTCTTTGATTTTCTGTTAAACCTTTTTTATTTAAAATCTTATTTTTTCTATTCAATACATCAACTCTCTCAAATGCGAGTGGAATTGTAACTTTTAACATTCCATCTTTAAAATCAAAAGCTTCCCTACCATATTTTTTTACAATAGTTGGAATGCCATGCCCACTTTGTTCAGCATATTTGGTTGCCATAAATATTGTTAATAAACTTTTATTAACTGGCACACTTGTACCTGAATAAAAACTATCTAAAGAAAGTGAATATGGTAAACCACCATAAGAGATAACTTCAATCCTATCATCAAATAAATAGATAGATGGTGCTACCAAATTATTCCAGTCATTATGGAGACAGGCATTAATCCACGCTTCCTTAAAACTCGGAAAATCAAATAATGATTTTTCCTTCCTTATTGAATTATTTACATTTACATCAGTGACATTAATTGATTCAAAATATGATAATACTTCAGACATAGATATCAGTAAGCACTTGCTTCCATACTCTGTTCTTGTTGACATAACACTTTTATCTACCCCAGCGAAAGTTACTACTTTTAATGAAATATCATTATTATCTGACATTAAATAAGCATTAATATTATATTTTTCTTCTTTGTTTAATAAACCATAATTGTATAAAAAATCTCGTGAGTCATTAACATGAATTCCACATCCTGTTAATACCGCAAAAAAAGTTTTTAAAATTAAATCTTGTCTTGGCGATGACTTCTGCCTTATTAAATCTGCATCTGATGATGACAGCATTTTTCTTAACAATTCATTAGACGCTTTTTCATCTGCTGATAAATTACGAATATAATAACGTCCATCAAATGAATAAGGTATATCACTTCCTTTTGCATTTACAACAATGTAACTTTTCCCATTTTCATCTTTTAATTCGGATAATTCAGCATAAATTCTTGGCTCAATCTTATCTCTTATACGATTTCTAATATCCATCAATGTATCCTTACCAATTGTTAATCCAACAACTTTTCCATTATCATCAACACCAAAAAATACAGTTCCTTCTCCGTGCCTATTCAACATAGAAACTAATGATTTTAAACCTTTATCTAACTGTCCTAAACCTTCTTTAAATTCTTGATATTCATTTTCCTGACCTAAATTCATTTCGTTTACCTTCATTTCTTATTCAAAGTATACTACATATTAATTTCAAAGTATACTTTCAAAGTATACTTTATTGGTATACTTTGTGGTTTTGTCTTCATAAAATGAACCATCTTAAATAAAATAAGTAAAAATCTAATAAATAGACATCAATTTTGCAATAGAAATTTATTATTAAAAAGATTTAATTTAATATTAAATGCTATACAAGTCATTTACTATTATAATTGTGTCATATTAGTAATAAAGGATGCATGATGAAAACAATTATTATCAGACTAGATGAATCAGTTTATAAATAACTTGAAGCTATGCTTAAAGCAATGGGACAAACAACACAAACTTTTTATGAAACTTTTACTAGGACCGCATTAAGAGAAAGAAGTATCCCATTTATTACCAAAGCACCACTTCTAGATACAAAACAAAATAATAAATTAAAAGCTTATGCAAGACTTGAAGAATCTAGAAAAAAATACTCAGATTCCATAGATTATGATGTTGAAAGAAAAGAAGCGATTGATGAAAAATATGGTGTTATTGATTGATACAAATATTCTTCTGCCAATTTAAACATCATAGCAAAGATTAACACGATAAAGTTTAGACAAAGTTAAAAGACAGTTTTGATTTTTTAAACTGTCTTTTTTACTGATTATTTTATTTGTCTAAATAACTTATAATTTTATTTCATTAATCATTTCTGCAAGTGTTGTTACATTCTGCAAGTTTGAAGGAACAATAATCTTAGTAGCTTGACCATCGGCCATCTTTTCCGCAGCTTCCATAGATCTTATTGTTAAATATTCCTTGCTAGGTTTTACACTATTAACCAGTTCAATAGCCTTTGCTTGTGCTTCAGCAACTTGTTTTATAGCTTCTGCCTCACCTTGCGCAGTTCTAATTCTTTCTTCCTTTATAGCATCAGCCCTTAAAATTGCTGATTGTTTTTCACCTTCAGCACGAGTAATAGCAGATTGCTTTTCACCTTCTGCTGTAAGAATAACAGCTCTTTTTTCTCTTTCAGCCTTCATCTGTTTTTCCATTGCTTCTTGAATAGACTTTGGTGGTGTAATATTTTGAACTTCAACACGAGTGATATCTATACCCCAACGATTAGTAGCCTCATCTAAAACCTTAATTGTTTCAGAATTAATCTTTTCTCTTGAAGTCAAAGTTTCATCTAAAGTCATTGAACCAATAATATTTCTTAAAGTTGTTGCGCATAAATTTTCAATAGCAGCAATTGGCCTTTCAACCCCATAAGTTAATTGCTTTGGCTCTAAAATTTGGAAATAAACAACTGAATCAACCTTCATTGTAACGTTATCCTTAGTAATAACAGATTGAGGTTCGAAATCAGCAACCTGTTCCTTAAGAGATACCTTTCTAGCAATCCTTTGAATAAGTGGAAGCTTAAAATGTAATCCTGCTTGCCAAGTTGTTTCATATTTACCAAGCATTTCTATAACCCAAGCACTACCTTGAGGCACAATACAAATAGATACAGCAATCAATGCAATAAATAATAAAAAGATAACACCAATAATAATAAGACTCATAATTTTTTCCTTTCTAAATAAACAATGTACTCATAAAAAAGATAAAAAGAACCCAGATAGCAATCGCAATACAAAATACAATTTTTGCCCTCTTATTTTTTATTATCTTGTTCACTACTTGATTATTTGAACTTTCTTCAATAATATTCCTAGGACCACGTTGAACTTCGCACACCTCAGCATGTTCTCTTCTTAAAACTTCAGCATCGCAATTTTCTTGATGCATTCTTCTCAATGCTTCAGCCTTACCATCAAATTCCCAAACTGATATTTTTGCTTCTCTAGCCTTTTCTTGTTCAAACCAATTATCTTGTGAACTTAAACCACTTTTATCAAACATATATATCTCCTATTTAAACTATAAAGATATCTATCGATTAGATTATATCAATATTTAGTTTTGACTTTCGAAACCAACAAGAAGACCACCCTTTTCTGAATAATAAGAACATAAACCCTTATTTGTATCTATCTTAATATCACAATCTACAAATTCTTGTTTAATTAAATTCTTAAGTTGTATCGCAGCATTCTCATTATCAGTATGACGTATTCTTACTTTTCCACCTTTATATCCTTTTTCTAACATTAGTTGCCACAACTTAGATATGGCTTTTGACTCACCCTTGCTCTTATGTAATACTTCTAGTTCTCCATTAATACTTGCTTGTCCAACAATACGAATTCCTAATAGATTTGCGCCAACAGCAACCACATGATGAACTCTACCATTTCTAGCAAGATTAGTAATAGAACCTAAAAAGAATATCAAATGAGTTCTTTTTTTATACTCTTGAATCTCAGCACATATTTCCTCAAAAGATTTATTCGAAACAATCAATTCATTTAACTTCTCAATCAATAACTCCATCTCTGGCCCAGTAGATAAAGAATCTAAAATAAATACCTTTCTATCTGGATGTTCATTCATATATTCATTAGCAGCAATATTTGCGGCATTATAAGAACCTGATAAATGACTAGTTAATGAAATACCATATACTTCATCTGCATCAGAAAATGCCTCAAGCCAATCGCCAACACTAGGACAAGATGTACTAGACTTACCTTTATGGTTATTTAAACAATCTAACATCTTCTTTATATCAAGATTCTCATCAT
>CAVDLK010000014.1:7614-15832 GCA_963609745.1 Erysipelotrichaceae bacterium
ATCTAACATCTTCTTTGTATCAAGATTCTCATCATCTACAAATTCATCTTCACCAACAATAATCTTTAATGGAACAGATTTAAAACCAGTACAATTAGAAGTTAAGTTTGCTGAAGAATCCGCTACAATAATCTTTTTTCTTTCCATAACAATCCTTTCTAAAATATAAATAAATATTTATAACAACGTATTTAATACACTTTTTTCCTGCCTCAATATAATTGTACCAATTACTCTTCTATTTGAATAAATTCCAACTAATTTATAGTTTCATCTTATTTTAGTTGTAATACGAAAAAAGAACAGCATCATTTAGACACTGTTCGATGTATCCCTTATTTAATACCCAAGGATGAAAGGAAGAGATTTTTTTCATGTTTTTTGACAAGGAGAATTAAAAACAAATAAGGGATATTTATATATAAACTGACACCTTTTAAAATTAAATACTTTTAGGCGCCAAGGATTATTTTGTTGACTGCCTCAATTAAATCAACAACTTCACTTCTAGCTACATATGCGCTGATTTTACCATCAACATAAGCAACACAATTTGTACCATCATAACGATAGAAAGTTAAGGTTAAAGTTGGGAAATCTTCATTATCTAGATGAATTGTTAAAGAGATTTCTTCTTGATTAATTGTTGCTTCATTTATGAAACTATCTGCTTCAATAGCACATAATGCTGTCTCTAGATCACTTACATCAATTTCCTCTTCGTTATAGGTCCACTTATCTTCTTCGTCATCATCTTTTGCTTTTTCACAATTGAATGTATAAGACTCACCATTTAAACTTACATCAATACTTGTGACAGTATCAAAGTCTGCGGTAAATAGTTCTTGATGACGTAATGTATCATAAGAAACTGCTGTTAACTCATCATATTTATCTTGACTTATTTCATAAACAATCTGTGAATCATTAACACGTACATAACATGTAACATCAGGAAGATCTTCTTCCTCATTTTCTTGTGCTTTCTTATAAGCTTCTAGTTCCTCCGTGTTGCGACCAATGCTTAGTTGCAACTCACCATCTTCTTCATCATCAATACTATATTGTAATTTGACAATCAATTCTGGATTATCAAGACCAAAAGCTTTTAGTTCTTCATCAGATACATTGTAAGTAACATAATCATCTAAACTTAATGACTTAATCTTTCTTAAATAAGAACTTACATTATCACTATCCAATGGCTTATCACCTGTGAAATAGATATCATCTTCACAAATACTCTTCTTATCTTCATCTTTAACGATTGTATAATTTTCACTACCTGAAAATTCAATTTGCTTAACAGTATCAAATTCTACAATCTCATCATCAAGAATCATATCCTTTAAGACTACATCATATTCTTCTAGAGGATCATGAGTTAGTAAATATGCCTTACCATCACCAATAGAAGCATAACGCTGTTCATCCATCTTAGAATAATCACCTAACTCGATAGTATAACTTTCCTCATCTGTAACAATAATAATTGTGCAGATAGGATCATCAAGACCATAAAGTGAATAATCCTCAACATCATCAATTACAAATGCTGCACCAAGTGATTCAAATTGTTCCAATAAATCATTAATCTTATCTTCATCTACTGGAAAAGTTGAATCATCATCATAGGTCCATTTTTCATCCTTAGTGAAGGAGAATGTACCACTTTCATTTGTCCAAGAAAGAGCATTAACATCATCTTTAGATATTTTTAAGATAAGTTCACCACTATTTTTGATTTGTTCCTTCTTTTCTTCATGATTATTTACCAACACTACAGCAATACAAAGCACAAGAAGAACACCCAATAAGGCATAAAGTTTATTCTTTTTACGCACGAGCTTTTTTCCTCCTATCAATTACAGTCATAACACCATATAAAACAAAGGCAACAGGAATAACACCAATCATCCACATCTTAAGTTTTGAAGCATCTGATTCAGAAATTGTTAAGTAGTTATAACCTAAACTCTTACTACGAATAGATACTGCTTCACGCTCACCAATCAAAGAAGATAAAGCATTCATTGCCAAATCTAGATTTGCCCCAGAAGAGTAAGCGTTATAAGCTTCATTTAAGAAATAATTAGATGTAAAGACAATCATTTGTCCATCATTATCCGTATCAACCAATACAGCAACCGCAAATGGACCATCGCTATCTTTATCTTCCTTATCGTAAGTAGACATAGCATAACCATCAGCCTTACTATAAGAAGAACTTGAAGTGCTTAATAAAGTACTTACTGAATCACCACTTACCTTAAGACCTTGAGCAATTGGCACAATAGCATAATAATTTTCTTCAAGTAATGGACTAGTAATATCGCTAGAAGATATTTCTGGTAAAAGGATATAAGGTTGTTGGAAAGCATAATAATTACGATCACTTTCTACAACAATACCATCCACAGTTTCTACACCATAATCTTTCAATATGCTGTAAAGATTTGTTAAAGTACCATTTTCTGTAGGACCAGCAATAACCATTAACTTACCACCATCTTCTATATAATCCTTCAATATTGTTGCTTCTTCTTGAGAGATATCACTTTGTGGTGCATAGATTAATAAAGCACTAGCATCAGATGGTATTTCATCTGTATTCAATAGAGAAATTGTATCTAACTCAATATTCTGTTTACCAATCTGGGTTTCAAATTCACTAGATAAAGATTCTTCACCATGACCCTCTAACATATAAACCTTTGGAAGTTCATCGGCTACTACATAATCAATAGCTGAAGTAATTGCACCTTCTCCATCAAAGGAATAAACATAAGAATAAGTTGTATAGTCAACATCAGTCAAATAAATATCATCATAACTAATGTAACGATTCTTACTACCACACTCAACAATCAAACTATTATTAGGAACATCGCTACTAGTATATTGCGCAGTAAATGTAGGATATACATCAGGATTTTTCTTTACAACATTAATATGAGATGATAAACCTTCATATTTTCCTAATAAATTTTCTATAACCTCATCCTCTTCACCTGATTGTACAACCCAATAAATTGTTACATCCTTTTGTAAAGCATTAACAACAACCTTGGTACTACTAGTAATGGAATATAAATTAGTAGAACTAATATCATATTTAGTCAAAGTTGTAGGAAGAACAGAAACTAGAATATTTAGGACAACTAATATGGCAATAACAATAGCAGTTAAAGCAATAGAATAAGAACCACCCTTTGTTGCTGCAGCATTGTGAGATTGCTTCAATTTCAATTTCTCTAACATTAGTTGTACCTCCTTTTCTCAAGTGATTGCACCGTTAAGAATAATCCAAGGACAATAACTGAAGCATAGAAGACAATTGCACTCATATCAAATACCCCATTAACGAAACTTGTGAAACGATCGAATAAGGAAAGTTTTGACATGATATTTGGAAGTAAACTTTCAAAAGAATCAGGAATAACAAAATACGCTCCAAGTATTAGTGCTAATAAGCCAATTCCTACTGCTAAGGCAAGTAAATTATTTTTCGTTAAATTCTTTACAACCAATGCAATAAGCACAGCAATAACACATAATACAATTGCACTACTTATACTTGTTGTGGAAACCTGTTCAGCAAGTGTAACACTATAATAATTAAATAAGAATAAAGCAATCGCAATTCCTGCCGCAAAGCCTTGATTATCAGTTAATGATGAAATAAACATACCAATGGCAATTAATGCTGCACCCATTACAAAGAAAGCAAATATAGCACCATAAGCACCAGGTAAATATACCTCGCCATATTTAGAAAATACATAAGGATAAACACAAATTATTGCTATTGGTAATAAAAACATAATAACTAGAGATAAGTATTTACCACCAACAATTTGCCATGTATTTAAAGGTAAAGAATATAAAAGTTGATCAGTTTTTTGTTTACGCTCTTCCGCAAAACAACGCATTGTTAGAACAGGAATAATTACAACTAAACCGATAGAAACAAAGTTTAATACATATTCAAAATTGGCAACAGATGATTGAATATTATAAATCATTGCGCCAACACCAACAAAACATAATAAAGCTGCACAAAATAAATATATTGTCAGTGAGTTAAAACTACTACGTAATTCATGTTTTAATACAGCAAGCATTATTCACTTACCTCACTTTCTTCTTCAGACTTATTAATCTTTTCTAACTCATCAGCATCACCTGACTCGGTAAGTTCAAGGAATACATCCTCAAGATTTGCCTTCTTAGTCTTCATTTCAAAGATTGGTAAACCTTTGCTTGCGAACAACATTGCAAGCTTACCACAAGCAATCTTACTATCTTGATTATCCTCAAGACTAACATTAACAACACATACATCATTCTCTAGTTTAATTTCATAATCTTTAACACCTTCAGCCTCAGCCATAATCTTTTCAACATCTTTCTTATTAGCCTCAACTTCAAATGTTACAGCACTAGAAGAAAGCAACAATTTTTCTAGATTCTCAGGTGCATCAAATGCAACTAACTTACCCTTAGAAATAATTAATACCTTCTCACAAACAGTTTGTACTTCCGAAAGAATATGGGAACTAAGGATTACAGTATGTGATTTACCTAATTCCTTAATTAAGTCACGTATTTCTATAATTTGAATTGGATCAAGTCCAACAGTAGGTTCATCAAGAATAATTACTTCTGGCTTACCCAATAATGCTTGGGCAATACCAACTCTTTGCTTATAACCCTTTGATAAAGTACCAATTAAACGGTCCTTTACATTTTCAATACCAACATTTTTAATAACATCTTCAATTTCTTGTTTTAACTCATTACCACGTAATCCCTTTGCCTCACCAACAAATGTTAAATACTCCTCTGGTGTTTCATTGGGATATAAAGGTGGTTGCTCTGGTAAATAACCAATTAATTTTTTTGCCTTCTCAGGTTCTTGTAAGATATCAAAATCATTAATCTTTACACTACCCTGTGTTGGTGAAAGACAACCCGTCATTATATTCATTGTTGTTGATTTACCCGCACCATTTGGACCCAAGAATCCGTAAACATGACCATCTTCAATCTCAAAAGATAAATCATCTACAGCCAGAAAATCGCCATAATATTTAACTAAATGCGAAACCTGAATCATTCCTACCCTCCTTATCCTACTTACTAGGTATAACTGAATCTTATTAGGAGTACCTGAAATGAACTTGAAAAATATCACTTGTTTTTTAACACTCTATTATGTTTTGTGATATGAGATTAACTGAATTAAAATAAATATGTAATAAAAGAAGGTACCTATTATGAATCGTCTATTTGGAAAACTTAAAATGACTTGGCCAAAAGTAATCTTATTTGCGATTATTATTGGTATATATACTGGTGCAGTTATGATGGTTACTGCCCTTAAAGATACTTCCTTTCAAGATATTGGAATATCATATGAATGCTGGCTTATTTTTGCGGTAATTATTGTTGTTAATTGTCAAAAAAATTATGAAGCAATGCTAAAATGCTTTGTGTTCTTTTTAATTAGTCAACCATTAGTATATTTAACACAAGTTGTTTGTGGTGCACTTTCTTTTGACTTAGCATTATATTACTTTCAATCAATTTGGCTTCTTCCAACTCTTTTAACCTTACCAGGCGGTTTAATTGCCTATTATTGTAAGAAACAAAATATCTTAGGTGCAACTATATTAGGTATAGGTAACTCCATCCAAACAATGTTAGGTATTTATTATTTATATCAAGCAATTGACCGCTTCCCCCATCATCTATTAAGTAGCATTCTATCTTTTGCTTCAGTTATTATAATGACCTTATCAATTCAAAAGAATAAACATAATCGCATAATCACATTTGTAATTACTTTTATATTAACTATTGCTGTATTAGTTTTTGTTATATTAGATAAAAGAACAATGTTTTAGAAGGAAGAAAAAATGAAAAAATATATTTTAATACTACTAATATTATTATCATTAACAGCTTGTCAAAATAAGAAAGAAGAAGTGAAGGAGAACTCAATGAGTGTTAGTGTAAAAACAATTTCTGATGGAAATATGGAAATGGATTATACTGTGTTTGGTGAAGGAAATAAAAGTTTTATTATATTACCCGGGCTATCAATTCATAGTGTAATGGGCTCGGCTGAACTTATAGCTGATGCCTATAAAGATTTTAGTAATGAATATACGATTTATGTTTTTGATAGGGCAAAGAATATAAAAGAAGGCTACAATATCAAAGATATGGCTGATGATACAGCTAAAGCAATGAAGGCTTTAAATATAAAGGATGCTGATATCTTTGGCGCATCACAAGGTGCTATGATTGGCCTATATCTTGCCATAGACTATCCCGAATTAGTACATAAGCTAATCCTAGGATCTACAACCGCAAAATCAAATGATAAGTTTAATACAGTTATTAACGAATGGATTAATCTAGCTAAACAAAAAGAAGAGACAAAATTATTAGAAAGTTTTGTTGATAATGTTTATTCAGAAGCAACTTTAAAGGAATATCGTGATATATTAATTTCTTCTAACTCCAATATTAGTGATGAGGAATATGAACGTTTTATAATACTAGCCAATGCATGTATAGACTTTAATTGTTATGATGATTTATCCAATATTAAGTGCCCTGTTCTAGTACTTGGCTCAAAAGGTGATAAAGTAGTGGGCGTAGATGGCTCAATTGAAATTGCTGATGCACTTAATTGTGAGATATATCTCTATGATGAAAATTATGGTCATGGGGTATATGATGAAGCAACAGATTATAGAAATAGATGCTTAGAATTCTTAAATAATGAACATTAATATAGAAAAAATAACATTAGATAAAAAAGAAATTCTAGAAAGATTACTACAATTATATTTACACGATATAAGTTTATATTTTCCTATTACTTTTAATTCTAAAACATCAAAATATGAATATGATTTAGATTCATATTTTGATAAGAACTATGCCTATTTCATCAAATCCAATGATGATATTCTTGGTTTTATACTCATAGATGATAATTCAAATAACAATTATGAAATAAGTGAGTTCTTTGTTTTAAACAACTATAAAAGAAGAAGAGTTGGAAATATAGCCGCAACAAAAGTCTTTGATTTATATAAAGGAAATTGGACTATAAAAGTAGTTCCATCATCGCCAATTGCCGAAGCATTCTGGATTCATGTTGTTAATGATTATACAAACGGTAAGTTTCAACTAAAACATACCGGAAAATACAATAGAGCGGAACTATATTTTAGTAATAACTATTCAAATTGTAATTGATATAACTTATAGTAATAGCCCTTCTTCTTTAGAAGTTCTTGATGATTACCTATTTCAATAACTTCACCATTTTGAAGAACTATTATTTGATCAGCATGTTGAATAGTAGATAACCTATGAGCCACTACTAACATTGTACCTATAGATTTCATCTTCTCTAAAGACTCTTGAATCAATACTTCTGTTTCCGTATCAATATTAGCCGTTGCTTCATCTAATATTAATATTTGTGGCTTATGAATTACCGTTCTAGCGAATGACAATAATTGTCTTTGACCCTGTGATAAGTTTTCACCCTTTTCAATAATCTCTTCATTGATACCATTAGGCATCTTATCAATAAATGAATCAGCATTTACATATCTACAAGCATCCATAACTTCTTCATCAGTAAATGATTCATCATGTAAAGTTATATTTGATTTAATAGAACCACTAAATAAGAAAACATCTTGAAGCATTTGTCCTATCGCTTTTCTTAAAGATGATATCTTAATGTCATTAATATTGATACCATCAATCAATATTTCACCCTTTTGAACTTCATAGTTTCTAACAATCAAAGAAAGAATAGTAGTCTTACCAGCACCAGTAGCACCAACAAAGGCACAGGTTTGTTTTGGCTCAATTGTAAAAGAAACATCCTTTAATATCCAATTCAATCCCTTATACGCAAACCAAACATGTTTAAATTCAATTCTACCCTCAAATTTATCAATCTCTATAGCATCAGGTTTATCTAATACATCAGGTTCAACATCTAATAAATTAAATAATCTTTCTGATGCGGTGAAAGCTCTTTGTAAGGAGTTTAGTTGATCTGCTAAGTTTTGTACTGGGTTAAAGAATTTAGATAAATATAAATAATAAGCCACTATCTCACCAGCTGATAATTGATACTTAACACCCAAAGCAAAACACAATGCTAATGAACAAGTAT